>NZ_CATVTL010000010.1:0-52619 GCF_958346945.1 uncultured Parolsenella sp. | reverse complement strand
GAACCCCCATTGACGGAACCAGAATCCGCTGTCCTGCCATTAGACGACATCCCAAAGTTGCAATGCCTGTCTTCGCCTCAGCGCGAGAAAGAACTATACGGAAGAGCAAGGGTCCGCGCAAGTACTTTTTGGAAAAATTTTTGTGAGAAGCGTAAAAATATTCTGCCTACGCAATCCACCTGCGGTTTTAATAGGACATTCGTAACGAGAGGCCATGATACCCACCAAGAAGAGCCCTGAGGGCGCCCCGCTATCCGCGTCCCAGCCATGCGAGAAGCGACAAACGGTCGTTGGGAACGCGCTCAGCCATGACGTCGGCAAGCAGGGCCGAGAGTCTCTCGCCCACCGCGGGGCCAGGCGCGATGCCGCAGGCGGCCATGACGTCGGCGCCGCTTACGGCAAGGTCTCGGGTGCTCCAGCACAGGCCCTCGCGCTCGATCTTTTCGAGAACGGCCTCGTGGTCATCGAGCTCGCGGGCGTAGATGCGGTAGGCCGGCGCCTTCGCGAGCGCGTCGGCGCGCCTCAGGCAGACGAGCTCGCGCATGAGCTCAAGGACCTCGTCGCGTCGCTTGAGCCCGCTCATGGCGGCCACCGAGGCCGTGAGCTTGAGCACGGGCTCGACCTTGGGAGCGCAGGGGCGGTCGTGGTAGCGGACGAGGGCAAGGATGGGATTGGCGAGCTCGTGAGGGATGGCGAGACGACGCAGGAGAGTCGCGGAGATGTCGCGGCCCCGTCCGGGGTGGCCATAGAAGTGTCCCTGGCCGGCCTCGTCGACCGTGAAGCTCGTGGGCTTCCCTATGTCGTGAAGCATGGCGGCCCAGCGCAGGCGCTCGCTTGCCTTGCCAACAGTGAGCTGCTCGACACCCTCCATGACGCAAATGGTGTGCTCGAGCACGTCGAAGCAGTGATAGCGGCTTCGCTGGTCGAAGCCCTCCATCGGAGCAAGCTCGGGAAGCGCGGCGAACATGACCTCGCGCTGGTGACGAAGCGCCCACGCGGCGCGGCCAGACACCATGATGCCTCGCAGCTCGGTGCCGATGCGCTCTTGGGCCACGCCCGCAAGCGTGGGGGCGGCGGCGCGCAGGGCCGCCTGCGTGGCAGGCTCGATGTCAAAGTCAAGGCGGGCCGCGAAGCGCACCGCGCGCAGGATGCGCAGGGCGTCCTCGTCGAAGCGCACGGCGGGGTCGCCCACCGCGCGGATGACGCCCACGGCAACGTCCTTTGCCCCGCCAAAGGGGTCGAGAAGCCCACGGGTTGGATGCCAGGCCATGGCATTAACCGTGAAGTCGCGGCGTGCGAGGTCCTCGCGCACGTCAGTCACGAAGGTCACGGAGTCGGGGTGACGCTGGTCGGTGTAGGCGCCGTCGATGCGGTAGGTCGTGACCTCGACGGGCTCGCCGCAGACGACGGCTGTGACGGTACCGTGAGCCGTGCCCGTCTCGTGCACGACAAAGCCCGCCGCCTCGAGGGCGACCTTCGACTGTGGCCAGGGGGCACTCGTGCACACGTCGACATCGTGAGCCGCCACGCCGCGCAGGGCGTCTCTCACCCAGCCGCCCACGACCCAGGCCTCGTGACCGGCATCCTCGAGCGCCCGTAGGGTGAGCAGGCCATACTGGGGTGCGAGGGCGGGATCGATCGTGGCTTGTGGCATATGCGGCGACTCCCCTGATGGCGTTGGCTGGCTTAATGGTGCCAAGTATAGCGCCGCGGCGGCTGGCCCCGAATGCCCTCATTCCACAGCGTGATGCGTCTCTTGCCCCAGCCTTGCAGCGAAGGAATCAGATTCCTAGGAAAACGAGGTAATTAGCTTTTAGGGGATAGCTATATGCCCATATTCCTAGGAATTTGAAAGGAGGGATAAGGAAGAACCACCGATTGAGAGGAGTGGGATAGAACCGGGTTAGCCCACGGCGCGGGTGGCGATGACGTCAACACCCGTGTCGCAGACGTTGGCGACGATGACGTCGCCCGGGGCGATGGGGGCGGAGCAGCCCTCCCCCGCCGCCTTGGCCGCCGCGACGACGCAGGCCATGAGCCCCTTGGGGACGGGAGCGCTCGTGCGCACGGACAATGGCTCGGCCACGCCCGGCACGCACACCGTGGTGGTCACGACGCGCTCGGGGTGGGTCAGCTCGGCAGGTCCGTAGCTCTTGCCGCGGGCGCATCCCGCCCCCGAGACGTAGACGGCCTCGCCGGACGACGCGAGTTCCACCACAAGCGTGCACCCCATGGGGCAGCACGTGCACGTGACCTCGCGCAGCTGCTTGTCTGCCATTAGCGCTCATCCCCCTCGATGCGGACCTCGACGCCCTCGACCTCGTCCCACGACGTGGGCGGGCGCACCGCGACGCGGCACATCTCCGCAGGCAGGGCAACCTTGAGCCTGCGGCTCGCAAGCTCGGTGACGTCGCCCCTCCGCCTGGCCTCGATGACGAAGCGGGCGCCGCGCATGACCTTGCTTGGCCTAAAGGCAAGCGTCACGGGGTCGCTCCCAGCGCCGTCAATGCGGCTCGGCACGACGTAGCGCACGCCGGCCCCCGCCTCGACGGGGGCGGGGTCGCTCGCCCCGCGCGCACCGCTAGCCACCCAGGCCGCGGCGGCCTCGCCCGCTAGCGCGCCCTCGGCGGCAGCGAAGTCCGCGAGGTCGTGGACGTGCAGGGCGTTGCCGCAGGCGAAGACGCCCGGCGCGCTCGTCTCGAGGCGCTCGTTTACCACCGCGCCGCCCGTGACGGGCGAGATCTCGATGCCCGCCTCGCGCGCGAGCTCGCTTTGCGGGATGAGCCCGCACGAGAGCACGAGCGTGTCGCACGCGACGTTCACCTCGGTGCCAGGGATGGGCCGGCGCGTCGCGGGGTCGACCTCGGCGATGTCGACCGACTCGAGGCGCGCGGAGCCGTGGGTGGCGACGACCGTGTGCGAGAGGTGCAGCGGGATGCCAAAGTCGTCCAGGCACTGCACGATGTTGCGCGTGAGGCCGCTCGGGTGGTCGAGCAGCTCGTAGACGCCCTCGACCTCCATGCCCTCGAGCGTCATGCGGCGGGCCATGATGAGGCCGATGTCGCCCGAGCCCAAGATCACGGCGCGGTGGCCCGGCACGCAGCCCTGCAGGTTGATGAGCGACTGCGCGGAGCCCGCGGTGTAGATGCCCGAGGGACGCTCGCCCGCGATGCCCAGGGCGCCAAAGCCACGCTCGCGCGAGCCGCATGCGAGCACCACCGCACGGGCGCGCACCGTGTACGAGCCCCGCGGACGAACGACCTCGAGCGTGGAGGGCGCGCCGTCGTCTGTTACGTGGAGCGAGATCACGGTGGCGCCGTCCCAGACCTCGACGCCCGCGCGGGCGAGCTCCTCCGCCTCGCGAGCGGCAAACTCGGGGCCCGTGAGCTCGTCCTTGTAGCGCTTGAGGCCAAAGCCATTGTGGACGCACTGGCACATGATGCCGCCCAGCTCGCTCGCGCGATCGACGAGCAGCACGCGGGCGGCACCCCGCTCGCGAGCGGAAGTAGCTGCCGCCATGCCCGCGGCTCCCCCGCCAACGACCAAGACGTCGTAAGGCTCGTCGACGGGCGCGCCGCTGGCGTCAGCAGAGGTCGCGTCGCCCTTGCGCGCCTTGCGCTCACCCCGGGCGAGCTCCACATAGTCGGGGCGCGCGCTCGCCACCATCCACGAGCCACGCAAGCGCTTGTCGACGTCCTGGGGAGCCACGCCGAGCTCGGCAGAGACAACGCGCAGAAGCTCGGGCGTGCAGAATCCGCCGTGACAGCGGCCCATCATGGCGCCCGTGCGCCACTTGAGGGCGTCGAGGCACAGCACCGGCACGGGACCGTGGAGCGCGGCCACGACCTCGGCCGCACTCACGTTGCCGCAGCGGCACACGACCTCGCCCCAGGCGGGGTCCTTGGCGATGGCCTCCTCACGCTCGGCCGCGCTCATGTAGGCAAGGCGGCGTCGCGGCGGATTCGTGGGCCAGAAGTCAGACCGGCGCGCAAGGCCAAGGCTTTCGCCCACCTGCGAAGCGATCTCGACGCCCACGGCAGGCGAGCTCGTAAGCCCCGGCGACTCGAGGCAGGCGACATCGAACAGGCAGGGGACGTCATCGCAGGCGCCGATGACGAAGTCGTGGTTGGTGCCCTTGGCGCGCACGCCGGCGAAGTTGGTGATGGCGTCTCGCGCGCTCGCGCCGGGCCAGGTGCGCCGCGCGCCCTCGACGATGCCCGCGAGGCCAGCTGCCGAGGTGCCGAGCGCGTCGGGGTCGTCCTGCTCGGTGGCGCTGGGACCCACGAAGAGGTTGCCGTGGACGGTGGGGCTCACGAGCACGCCCTTCCCCTTGGCCGTGGGCACCTGGAACACGGTGCGCGCAAAGGTGGAGCCCAGGCGCGGGTCATAGAGCAGGTACTCGCCGCGCACGGGAACGATCTTTAGCTTGCTTGCGCTCAGCAGGTTGTGGATCTGGGCCGAGTGCACGCCCGCGGCGTTCACGATGGCGCGCGCCCGCACGACCTCGCCGCCAACGAGCACGAGGTCAAAGGCACCGTTGCCGGCGCGGGTAATATCAAAGACGCGCGCGTCGAAGCGGACTTCGACGCCATTGCGCACGGCGTTCTCGAGGGCCGAGAGGGCCACCTCGTACGGGTCGCAGATGGCGCCGGTGCGCACGCGCAGGGCGCACGTCACCTCGCCCGAGAGCGCGGGCTCGAGCACGCGTGCCTCGTCGCCATCGATGAGCTCGAGCCCCTCGACGCCGTTTTGGCGCCCGCGCTCGAGCAGGCCCTCGAGGGAGGTGCGGTCGGCCTCGTCAAAGCCCACGACCAGCGACTCGTTACGCGCGTAGGCAAACTTGAGCTCGGAGGCCCAGGTGGGAAAGAGCGCGGCGCCCGCCACGTTGTAGCGCGCCTTGGCGGTACCCGGCTCGGGGTCGTAGCCGGCGTGGACGATGCCCGAGTTTGCTCGCGTGGCGCCGCAGGCGATGTCGTCTCCCGCCTCGAGCACGACGACGCGGGCGTCATAGCGCGCGAGCTCGCGGGCGCAGCAGCACCCCGCCACGCCCGCGCCGATTACGGCCACGTCATAGGGGGCCGCCTCGGCGCCGTCCCTGTCGAACCCGCCTGCCAGCGAGGTCTCACTCATCATGGGTCTCCTCCCCAAGGGCTGCGCATTTCCCCCATTGTCCCCGCTTAATACGGGCAAGAGACGAGCCCATCGGCGAGCGAGCGCACCCAGCATGGCCGAGGCCATCGGCACCGGACGCTCGACCCTCAAGTTTGCACCAAGCCATCGTGCTACCATGCTTTGGGCAAAAAGACGCCCGCGGGCAAGCCCCGCGGGACACAAGGATTGGACGGCACAACCATGAACGTGGCACAGGCCCTCGAGCACGCGAACGCGCTCGTGTTCCCCGAGATCGTCTACTGCGGTGGCTTTACCGCGATGGACGCGGAGCGCCAGAAGAACGAGGAGGCGCTCGCAACGCTTCGCGACGAGTACGCCAAGAACGACAACCCCGGCTTTGGCTACGACGTCATCCGTGACCTCGCCGACCGCAACCGCGAGCTGTGCGACCAGATTGGCATCGAGCGCCTCAACAACACGCGCGACTCGAGCCTGGCGCGCGGCATGAGCGACTTCGACCTGTGCGCGGGCGTGGCGGCCCTGCAGAAGCGCAAGGCCTCGACCGTCGTGCGCGAGGTGGGCGGTGACCGCAACAACCTGGGCGTGGCCTACGTCACCAAGCCCATCCGCGGCACAGTGCTGGGCATCGACATCGAGACGACCGACCGCTACCCCGACCGCGGCTACATCATCAACGTGGGCTTCGAGCTCATGGAGCTCACGGCAGACGCCGCCCCCACCGACGCCGAGGCGCACTTCTGCGGCATCCCCGACCTCTATGCCGAGAAGGGCGTGCCGCTCGAGCGCATCCACCACATCTCATGGGCAGACGTCGAGGGCAAGACCCCCTTCCGCGAGGACAAGAAGCTGCAGGCAAAGCTGCTCAAGCTCATGCGCAAGTACCCCTACATGGCCCACAACGCCGCCTTCGAGGACTCCTGGTTCACGCTGCACCTCGACGGCTACGCCGAGGCGCGCCGCGCGGGCAAGATTGTTCCCGTCGACACGCGCGACATCTGCCGCCAGCTCGACCCCGAGGTAAAGACGCTGCCGCGCGAGTCGAGCCCGGCATCGCTCGAGAACTGGGCGCGCCGCCGCGGCACGCTCGCCGCAGCCGAGGCCGAGGTGCACCAGGGCCTCGATGACACCGAGCTCATGCTGCGCACCGTGCAGGCCGAGTTCGTCGCCCGCCACTGCTTCAAGGAGTAGGCGGGAAGCTCGCCGCGCCAAGGGACACCAGGGGGCGCCAACGCGCCAAGAAGGTCAGCCCCGAAAAGCCACGCGACGGCCGGCCGCGCACTCAGCGGCGCCCTTACCAAAACGTAACGCTCTTCGCCCCACACGAACGCCATCTCTGCGAGATACTAGAACCTCAAGGGAAGCCACGTCGTGAGGGGCGTTTTCTATGGGCAAGAAGAAGGACAAGAAGCGCGAGGCAAAGCTCGACGAGCTGGGACGCCGCGCTGCGGAGTTCGCGGACGAAACGCCCAGCCCCGCCAACGAGAGGAAGCCCAAGCGCGGCTTCAAGCGCGACTTCTCCTACACGCAGAACCGTGAGGTCAGCTGGCTGCGCTTTGATGACCGCGTGCTCGACGAGGCCTTCGACGAGACGGTGCCGCTGTTCGAGCGCATCAAGTTCTGCGCCATCTTCCAGAGCAACATGGACGAGTGGTTCATGATCCGCATCGGCGGCCTGTCCGACCTCGCCGAGCTCAAGCACCAGCCCGCCGACAACAAGAGCGACGAGACGCCCGCCGAGCAGCTCGAGAGCGTCTTCGGGCTGCTCCCCGGCATGTACGAGCGCCGCGAGAGCTGTCTCACCGACCTCGAGGCGCGCCTTGCCCTCGAGGGCGTGGAGCGCGTGAGCCCCGCCCAGTACACCGACGCGGACCTCGTGGCCGTCTCGAGGCGCTTCGAGGCCTCGCTCGCCCCGATTCTCTCGCCCATCATCATCGACCCGCGCCACCCCTTCCCCAACCTGAGAAACGACGTCATGTACGTGGCGTGCTCGCTCGACGGCGTCGACGAGCACGACATGCTGGGAATCGTCGAGGTGCCGCCCACCGCGGCGCGCATCGTGTGGCTGCCGAGCGGCGAGGGCCGCGTGCGCTACACACTTGTCGAGGACGTCGTGAGCTCGATGCTCTCGCGCTGCTTTGGCTCCTACGTGCCCACGAGCTCGGCCGTCGTGCGTGTGACGCGCAACGCTGACATCGACCCCGACGGCGAGGGCGTCGAGGAGGAGGAGGACTACCGCCAGCACATGAAGAAGGTGCTCAAGCGCCGCAGCCGCCTGCAGCCCGTGCGCCTCGAGCTCACGGGCGCGCTCGACGAGAGCCTCGTGACGCTCGTGCGCAAGGAGCTGGGGCTCGAGAAGCGCCGCGTCTTTCGCCTCTCGACCCCGGCCGACCTCTCCTACGTCTACGCGCTCGAGAACCGCCTGCCCGCAACCCGCAAGGCGGTCCTCACCTTCACCCCGTTCGAGCCGCAGCCCTCGCCCATGGTCGACGCCAGCCGCCCGATGCGCGACCAGATCGAGGACCACGACGTGCTGCTCACCTACCCCTACGAGAGCATGGGGCCGCTGCTGCGCCTGATCCACGAGGCCGCCAACGACGACGCCTGCATCTCGATCAAGATCACGCTCTACCGCGTGGCGCGCCACTCGCGCCTGTGCGAGAGCCTCGTGGCGGCCGTCGAGAACGGTAAGGATGTCACGGTGCTCATGGAGCTACGCGCCCGTTTTGACGAGCAGAACAACATCGAGTGGGCCGAGCGCCTCGAGGAGGCCGGTTGCACGGTCATCTACGGCTCCGAAGGCTTCAAGTGCCACTCGAAGATCTGCCAGATCACCTACCACGACAACCGCGGCCTGTCGCGCGTCACCTGCCTGGGCACGGGCAACTTCAACGAGAAGACGGCCCGCCTGTACAGCGACTTCATGCTCATCACGGCGCACCCCGGCATCGCCGAGGACGGCAACGCCTTCTTCCGCAATCTGTCGCTGGGAAACCTGCGCGGCACCTACCGCTTCCTGGGCGTGGCCCCCCTGAGCCTGAAGCCCCTCGTGATGGGCGGCATCGACCGCGAAATCGCCCGTGCCCGCGCCGGCGAGCCCGCACGCGTCTTCCTCAAGATGAACTCGCTCACCGACCGTGACGTCATCGACCGCCTCGCCGACGCGAGCCAGGCGGGCGTCGAGGTGGTCATGATCATCCGCGGCATCTGCTGCATGCTGCCGGGCGTCAAGGGACGCACGACGGGCATCGAGATCCGCCAGATCGTGGGACGGCTACTCGAGCACGCGCGCATCTACTCGTTTGGCGTTGGCGCCGACACGATCTACCTCAGCAGCGCCGACATGATGACGAGAAACACCGAGCGCCGCGTCGAGATCGCCTACCCGGTGCTCGACCCCACGTGCCGCCGCATCGTCTGCGACTACATGGCCCTGCAGCTCTCCGACAACGTGAAGGCACGCCGCCTCACGAGCAAGGGCACCTGGGCCCCCATCAAGCGCAGGGAGGGCGAGCCGGCCATCAACTGCCAGGAGCAGCTCATGGCGCGCGCCTACGCCCGCGCCCACGAGCTCGAGCCGCAGGCGGTGGCCCCGCTCGCGCCCGAGCCCATGCCAACCACGACGATAGCCGCGGTGGACGAGACGGTCGCCGCCACCGAGGCGGCCGCGCCCATGACGGCCGCCGCCAAGGCTAAGCAGGTCGAGCAGGTCGAGCAGGTCGACCAGGCAGCCGCAGCCAAGCATGGGCCCGCGGTCGCACCCATGGCGCAGCCAGCCATCGAGGACGAGCCCGAGCCGGCGGCTCACGTCGAGGCCCACGTCATCGAGGATGAGCAGCCCGCCCAATCGAAGGTCGCCGACGCAGACGCGCCCAGGGAGCAGCCCGCCGCGCCCGGAACGCTTGCCAAGCGCGCCCCAGGCCGCCTCGTGCGCGCCCTCGCGATCTTTGGTCTTGGCTTCAAGACGCTGTTCGGAAAGGACGAACAGCGCTAGCATCTAAGGGTTGAAAGATACCCAGACGCCCCGCGGGCCAACCCCATGCCCGCGGGGCCAGAAAGCAGGACACGCGCATGAAACTCGCCATCGAACGCATGACCTACGGCCCCGACGCCATCGCCCACACCCCCGAGGGCAAGACCGTCTTCGTGAGCGGGGCGGTGGCCGGAGACGTCGTCGAGGCCGAGCTCGTGAGCGACGGCAAGTCCTTCTCCAAGGCCCGAACGGTCAAGGTCCTCGAGCCCTCCCCCAACCGCGTGGCCTGCGAATGGATGCTCGCCGACGTGCTGGGCTGCGCCCCCTGGGCGCACCTTGCGCGCGCCGCGCAGCTCGAGGCCAAGCGCACCAACGTCGTCGACAGCCTGCTGCGCGTGGGGCATCTCGCCGACGCGGAGGAGCTCGTGGCCCCCTGCGAGGCCCCAAGCGACGGCTGGCGCTACCGCAACAAGGCCGAGCTCGCCTTTGTGCGAGACGGGCGCCACGCCACGCTGGGCATGTACGGCACGGACGGTTCCACGGTCATCAAGGTCGAGGACTTCCCGCTGCTCGACATCCCGGCGAAGGGCCGCGAGTCCAAGCTCGTGAAAAACGTCTCGGGCGCCCTGTCCTACCTCGCGAGTTCCCATGAGCTCGACATCGAGCGCGTGGGAATCCGCCGCTCGAGCCGTACGCGCGACCTCGAGATCGCCATCTGGACGCCCACGGGAGCTTTCCCACGCGCCCAGGCGCGCCGCGTGCTCGAGAACGTGGGCGCCACCTCACTCGTGCGCGTCATGACCAAGGGCCCCGCGAAGGCGCGCAAAGTCGCGGGCGTCGAGCGACTCGACGGCGCCGGCAGCTGGACCGAGCGCATCGCCGGTAACGTCATGCGCCTCTCGGCCCCGAGCTTCTTCCAGGTGAACACCCTGGGCGCCGAGCGCCTCGTCGACCTCGTGCTCGACGCGCTCGACCCGCAGGAGAACGACATCGCGATGGACCTCTACTCGGGCGCCGGCACCTTCACGCTGCCGCTCGCGCGCTACACGAGCTTCGTCGACGCCGTGGAGTCCTACGGCCCGGCCGTACGCGACCTGCGCCGCAACCTCGAAGACGCACGCCTCGACAACGTTGATGCCGTGGGCGGCGACGCGGACCGCGAGTTCCCCGACGACGAGGCCGACATCATCGTGGTCGACCCGCCGCGCGCGGGCCTTGCCGAGAACGTCGTGCGCCAGCTCTCCGAGCAGCCCGCGCGCGCCATCGCCTACGTGAGCTGCGACCCGGCGACGCTTGCCCGCGACCTCGCGCGCTTCCGCGAGTTGGGCACCTACGAGATTGCCTCGGTAACGCCCGTGGACCTCTTCCCCCAGACCTTCCATGTCGAGACGGTCACTAAGCTCGTCCGCCGCTAGGGCACGGCCGCGCGCCGCAGGCGGTGCCCAAGGCCCAGGCGCAAGGCAACAAACTCCCGCTACGACACGAGGCTCCCTTCGCGATACCATGGATGCGACCATCCACGCGAAGGGAGCTTTTCCATGCCTAGGGTTGCCATTCTTCTTGCCGACGGCTTTGAGACGATCGAGGCCCTGGCCCCTGCAGACGTGCTGCGCCGCGCAGGCGTCGACATCTCACTCGTGACCATCAACGACACGCCGCACGTGACGTGCTCGCACAACATTGGCATCGACTGCGACGCCACGATTGACGCCTACGACTTCTCGGCCTGCGACCTCATCGTTTTGCCCGGCGGCATGCCCGGCACCAAGAACCTGCGCGCCAGCGAGCGCGTCTGCGAGCTCGTGCGCGACTTCATGGCCACGCGAAAGGTGGGCGCCATCTGCGCAGCCCCCTCGATCCTAGCCGAGCTTGGCCTGCTCGTGGGCCGCACCGCCACCTGCTACCCCGGTTGCGAGGGCGCCTTCCCCGCGGGCGTGAGGCCCACCGAGCTCGGCGTCTACGTCGACGGCAACCTCGTGACGGCCTCGGGTCCCGGGTTTGCCGTGGCGTTTGGCCTGGCCCTGCTCGAGCAACTCATGGGCGAGAAGGCCGCGAATGACGTTGCCACCGGCATGCTCGTTGCGGGGCGTGAGTAGCGCATGGGCCTCTTTGACCTCAAACTTCCGGGGCGCCTCATTCTTGCCAGCGGCTCGCCCAGGCGCGTCGAGCTCGTACGCGAGATGGGCATCGAGCCCGCAGTGCTGCCTCAGGACGTCGACGAGACGCCGCTGCCCGACGAGGGCGCCCGCGCGCTCGTGACGCGTCTCGCCCAGCTCAAGGCCACCAGTGCCCTGGCAGATGCACGGGAGGGCGACATCATCCTCGCCGCCGACACGACGGTTGCCATCCACGACAAGGAGCTGGGCAAGCCCGCTGGCGAGGCCGAGGCTCGCGCCATGCTTGCCGAGCTCTCGGGGCTCACGCACGAGGTCTACACCGGCGTCTGCCTCATCCGCAAGGGCAACCCTAACCAGAAGGTTTCCTTCTCGGAGGTGACCGAGGTCGAGTTCTATGACCTTTCCGAAGAGGAGATCGCCGCCTACGTGGCCACCGGCGAGCCGCTCGACAAGGCGGGCGCCTATGGCATCCAGGGCCTGGGCCGTGCTCTCGTGCGCGAGATTCGCGGCGACTACTTCAACGTCGTGGGCCTGCCCGTGGCTCACACCCTGCGCGAGCTCGCGAGGCTTGCCGAAGCCAAGGCCTAGCCGGGGCGCACCCAGATTAGACAAATTAGGGAGGGGCTCGCCGCACGTACGCGACGAGCCCCTCCCCTTTACCAATAAACTGCAGCTAGACGGCCTAGAACTTCATCTTGCCGCCAGGCATACCGCCGCCCATGCCCATGTTCTTCATCATCTGCTGGAGCTGGCGCTTCTGCTGCTTGCGGTTGCCGCCCGCTCCCATCATGCCGCGCACCTTGCCCATCATCTTGTTCATCTCGCCCCACTGCTTCATGAGCTGGTTGACCTCCTGGACGGAGTGGCCCGAGCCCTTGGCGATGCGGGCGCGGCGCATGCCGTTGATGGTCTTGGGACGAGCACGCTCCTCCTTGGTCATCGAGTAGATGATGGACTCGATGGCGCGCATCTGCTCCTCGGTGTTGTCGCCACCCATCTGGCGCAACGCCTTGTCGCCGCCGGGCAGCATGCCCAAGATCTTGCCGACGCCGCCCATCTTGCGAATCTGCTTCATCTGGTTAAGCATGTCGTCCATCGTGAAGCCCTCGCGCAGCATACGCTCGGCGTCCTCGGCGGCCGCGGCGTCGGCATTGGCCTGGGCGGTCTCGATGATGCCCACGACGTCGCCCATGCCCAGGATGCGCTTGGCCATGCGGTCGGGGTGAAACACCTCGAGGGAGTCGGGCTTCTCGCCCATCGAGACGAACTTGATGGGCTTGCCGGTGACGGCACGCACCGACAGAGCGCCGCCGCCACGGGCGTCGCCGTCGAGCTTGGACATGATGACGCCGTCGAAGTCCGTGCGGTTCGCGAACTCGGTCACGACGTTCACGATGTCCTGGCCGGTCATGGCGTCGACGACCATGAGCACCTGGTCGGGCTTCACGGCGCGCTTGATGTCGACGGCCTCCTGCATCATGAGCTCGTCGATCTGCAGGCGGCCCGCGGTGTCGACGATCACGATGTCACGCAGGTGGTCGACGGCGTCGCGCACGGCCTCGGAGGCGATCGCCACGGCGTCCTTGCCATCACCTCGGTAGACCGGCACGCCGATCTCGCCGCCGAGGGTCTCGAGCTGGTCTGCCGCCGCGGGACGGTGGGTGTCGCAGGCGGCGAGCTCGGGCGAGTGGCCCTGCTTCTTGAGCATGTAGGCGAGCTTGGCGGCCGCGGTGGTCTTGCCCGAGCCTTGCAGGCCCACGAGCATGATGACGTTGGGCGTGCGGTTCTGCATGAGCGTGAGCTTACTCTCGCCCGAGCCGAGCAGCTCGGTGAGCTCCTCGAGCACGACCTTGACGACGTTCTGGGCGGGCGTGAGCGAGCTCAGGATGTCGGCCGTGAGGCAGCGCTCCTTGCAGCGGGCCACGAAGTCCTTGACCACGCGGAAGTTGACGTCGGCCTCGAGAAGCGCCATGCGAATCTCGCGCATCGCGACGTTGATGTCGTCCTCGGTGAGCTTGCCCTTGCCGCGCAGCTTGTCAAAGGTGTCTGTGAGGCGGTCGGAAAGCGAGTCGAACATGCAGGTCTCCTTGCTGGAAGTGCGAATACGTAGCTGGTAGAGGGCGTGCCCACGGGGTCATGTGACCCCACGGGCACGCGAGGAAGCAACCTAGAGGCTCTCGCCCACCAGGGCGCGGCAGAAGGCCAGGGCGTCGAAGCGCTGGAGATCCTCCATCTGCTCGCCCACGCCGATGCGCCAGATGGGCAGGTCGAGGTCGTGGGCAATCTTGACGGCGATGCCACCCTTGGAGGTGCCGTCAAGCTTGGTCACGATGAGGCCGTCGAGGTCGAGAGCGTCGTTGAATTCGCGCGCCTGGTTGAGGCCGTTCTGACCGGTCGTGGCGTCGACGACGAGCACGACCGTCACGGGCATGCTCGCGCGCTTGCGCGTGACCGAGACGACCTTCGCGAGCTCGCGCATGAGCTCGGGGCTCGTATGCAGGCGGCCCGCCGTGTCAATGAGCACGAGGTCAGAGGCCTGCTTCTCGGCGCTCTCGATGACGTCGTAGCAGACGCTCGCGGGGTCGGCGCCGCGCTCGCGCGTGACGACCTCGACGCCACTGCGCTCGCCCCAGACCTTGAGCTGCTCGATCGCCGCGGCGCGGAAGGTGTCGGCACCGCCGATGAGGACGCGTTCGCCGCGCTCCTTGGCGGCACCGGCGAGCTTGCCCACCGTGGTGGTCTTGCCCGCGCCGTTGATGCCCACGAACAGCACGCAGCTCGGCGTGTCGTCGAACGGGTCGGTCTTGACGACCGGGAACGTCTCGGCCAGGCGCTTGGCCAGGGCCTCGCGCATCTGGTCGGCCGTGTGGAGGGCCTTCTTGGCGGCCAGCTCGCGCAGGTCGTCGACGACCTCCATGGCGACCTCGGGGCCCATGTCGCCCATGACGAGGGTGTCCTCGAGGTCCTCCCAGAACTGTTCGTCGACCTCGCCGCCCATATAGAAGATCTGGTTGAGCGCCTCGCGAGACTTCTCGAGGCCCTTCTTCAAGCGGTCAGCAAGCCCCATCAGGCATCGACCACCTTTCCTGTCGTGCGGTCAAGCCGCTGGGATACAACATGGCTCACGCCGTCAGCCTGCATGGAGACGCCATAGAGGACGTCTGCCTGCTCCATCGTGCGCCTCTGGTGAGAGATGACGATGAGCTGCGTGGTGGCCTTGAGCTGTTCGATGGCGTCGAGCAGCTTGTCGAGGTTGGAGTCGTCGAGAGCGGCCTCAACCTCGTCGAAGACGTAGAACGGCACCGTGCGGGTGCGGTAGACGGCGAAGAGCAGCGCGAGGGCCGTAAGCGACTTCTCACCGCCACTCATGAGCGTCATCTTTGCGATGCGCTTGCCGCGGGGCTGGGCCACGACCTCGATGCCCGTCTCGGCCGGGTGGTCGGGGTCGGTCATCTCGAGGTGCGCCCTGCCACCAGGGAAGAGCATGCCGAATATCTCGACGAAGTTAGCGTTCACGGCCTCGAACGTCGAGAGGAACTGGCGGCGCATCTTGCGGTCGATGGCCGCGGTGATCTTGGTGAGGGCGCCGCGGGCGCTCTCGAGGTCCGCGAGCTGAGCTGCGATGTAGTCCGCGCGCTCCTTGAGCTTGGCGTACTCGTCCATCGCCACCTGGTTCACGGGGCCCAGCCCGTCGATCTGGCGGCGCAGGGCGTCGACCTCGCGCTCGGTGGCCTCGCGGTCGTCGGGTTCGGGCATCTGGAGGGCCTCCTCGAGCACGTGGCGGCCGTCTGCCGTGATCTGCGCGATGGCCTGCTCGACGCGTACCTCGAGCTTGCCCGAGTCGACCTTGAGGGAGTTCTGGGAGGCGCGGGCGGCCTCGAGCTCGGTGGTGACGTCGGCCACCTGCTTCTTGGCGTCGCCGATCGTCTTCTTGAGGGAGTCGGAGTCTGCCTCGGCAAGGCTCGCGCGGTCCCTCAGGCGCTCGGCCCACTCGAGGCAGGCAGCATGGATTGCCTCGTAGCGCTCGTGGAGCGGGTCGATGCGCAGGCGCAGAACCTCGAGCGAGCGCGTGCCCTCGCGGGCGGCGCGATCGCGCTCGGTAAGCTCGTCGATGCGGGTCTTGAGCTGGGACTCGCGACCCTCGAGGTGGCTCAGGCGCTCGCGCGAGGTGGCGAGCTCGAGGCGGGCGTCGGCCGCCTTCTTGGTGGCGCTGTCCTCGGCACGCGACGCCTCGCGGCGGCGGTCCTGGGCCTTCGCGAGGTCTTCGGCGATCTGCGCGAGGCGGGCGCGCCCCTCCTCGATCTTGGAGGCGAGCTCGTCCAGGCGCGGGCGGGCCTTTGCGACGCGCTCGGTGGCGGCCTCGCGCTTGGCGGTGACCTGTGCGCGCTCGTCGGCAGCGCTCGCGACCTGGCCCTCGAGGCGGCCGATCTCGGACGTGACGGAGCCGTGCTCGCTCTCGAAGCGGCTCACCTCGCCCTTGGCCTCGCTCACGGCGGCGCGGGCGTCCGCGAGGGCGCTCGCGGCGGCGTCGACCGCGGCCGATGCATCTGAGACGGCCTGGTCATGCTCGGCAAGGCCTGCCTCGAGCTCGGGCAGCTGGCCCTCGAGCTCGGCGATGCGGCGGCGGCGCTCGAGGGTGCCGGCCGCGGCGCCCGCCGAGACACCCGCCTGGGTGCGGCCGTCGGGCAGGGCCACGACGCCCTCGCGCGTGACGTAGGTGAGGTCAGGGTTGGCGGCGTGACCCGCCACGGCATCGGCGGCGCTGGCGACGACGCGCACGTCTCCCAGCAGACGCTCCATGAGGCCGCGGGCGCGAACGTCGACCGTAAGCAGGTCGACGAGGCGCTCGCCGGCCTGTGCCGCGTGGGCCGGGGCCTGCTCGGCAAGCGATAGCACCGTGAGGGCGCCGGCGGCGTTCTTGGTTGCGGCGGCCGCGTCCATGAGCGACACGACGTCCTCGGAGGTGGCGACGACGGGCGCCGCGAGCACGTCACCGAGGAGGCGCTCGACGACCTCATCGAGCTCGGCCGGGGCGCTCACGACGTCTGCGAGGCGGTAGCGAACGAGGCTGGCAAGGCTGCCGTTGGCAAGCACCCTGCCCTCGAGGGAGCCCGTGGCGGCGCCCAGCTGGGCGTCGACGTCGCGCAGCGCGCGTAGCGTGGCACGGGCCTGGGCAAGGGCGCTTCGGGCCTCGTCGAGCTCGTGGCGCGCCTGCCTGGCCGCCGCGCGGGCCTCGTCGTGGGCGGCCGCGCGCTCGGGCACGGCGGAGCGGGCCTGCTCGGCAGCCTCGCGGGCGCAGACAAGCTGGCCCTCGAGCTCCTCGGCGCGCGCACGTCGGGACGCCAGCGCGGCGTTGGCGGTCTCGACCTGCTCGTCAATCTGGGCGAGGCGGCTCGCGAACATCTGGTCCTGGACCTCGGCGTTGCCGATCTCCTCGTTGAGCTTCGCCTGCTCGAGCGTGGTGTGGTCGAGCTCGCGCTGGCAGGAGCGCTGCTCGTCGGTGAGGCGGGCCTGGGCGGCTCCGGCCTCGCGGCGCTCGGCGGTGGCCGCCTTGGCGGCGGGGTCGAGCTCGCGCACCTGGCGCGTGAGGCTCTCGACCGCGGCGCGCGTCTCGACGAGGCGCTCGGAGACGTCGTCGGCCTCCTTGCGGGCCTCGGTGCGCTGGCGCTCGACCTGCGAGAGCGTAAGGCGCGTCTCGGAGAGGCGGTCGACCATGTTGCGGCCCTTCTCCTCGAGCAGGCGCATGTCGCTCTCGAGGCGGCCGAGGATGTCGGCGCAGCGGCGGCGCTGTTCGCCGAGGTCGCCCACGAACAGGCCCTTCTGCTCGAGCATGCTCTGGAGCTTCTCGAGCTCGCGGGTCTTCTCATCGACGCGGTACTGCGCGAGCTCGACGGCAGCGGCGGCCTCCTTGGCCTGGGCCTGGAGGTCTGCCCACTGGCGCTGCAGGCGGCGCACGTCGTCAACGGCGAGCTGGCAGGTGAGCTCGGAGAGGCGTGTATCGAGCTCGTTGAAGCGCTTGGCGCGATCGACCTGGCGCTCGAGGGGGCGCAGCTGGCGGTTGATCTCGCGCGCGACGTCGCGGGCGCGCACGAGGTTCTTGTCCATGTCCTGGAGCTTGCGCAGCGAGCGCTCCTTGCGGCGGCGGTGCTTGGAGATCCCGGCCGCCTCCTCGATGAGGGCGCGGCGCTCCTCGGGGCGGCTCGAGAGGATCGAGTCGAGCTTGCCCTGCGAGATTATCGAGTGGGTGTCCTTGCCCAGGCCCGAGTCGTGCAGGATGTCCTGGATGTCCATGAGGCGGGCGGGGGCACCGTTGATGAGGTACTCGGACTCGCCCGAGCGATACATGCGCCTCGTGATGCCAACCTCGGTGAAGTCGACCGGCAGCGTGTGGTCGGTGTTGTCGAGCACGAGGGTGACCTCGGCCACGCCCACGGGCTTTCTGGCCGACGAGCCCGAGAACACGACGTCCTCCATGGCCTGGCCGCGCAGCATCTTGGCGCTCTGCTCGCCGAGCACCCACAGGATGGCATCGCTCACGTTCGACTTGCCGGAGCCGTTGGGGCCCACCACGACGGTGAGGCCCGGGTCGAAAACCATGTGGGTGCGGTCGGCGAAGGACTTGAAGCCCTTCAGCGTGAGGGACTTCAGGAACAATTGACGCCCTCCTCGGCAAGGCGCTTGATGGCGTCGTCGGCCGCCGCGCTCTCGGCGAGCTTCTTGGACGAGCCCTGGCCGCGGCCCATGCGCCTGCCCTCAACGAGCACGACGGAGGTGAAGGTGGGGCTGTGGGCCGGGCCCTCCTCGCCCTCGAGCTTGTACTCGGGTGCGCAGCGGAGCTCGCGCTGCGTGATCTCCTGCAGGCGACTCTTGGGGTTCTCGGGGCGCTCGGCGAGCTCGGGCGACATGTGCGGACCAAGCGTGCGCGAGACGAACTCGTGCGTGACGTCGTAGCCACCGTCGAGGTAGAGGGCGCCCACGACCGACTCGTAGACGTTCTCGAGGGCGGAGTGCAGGCCGCGCGCGCCCGTGCCCTTCTCGGACTCGCCGAACACGATGCACTCGCCAATGCCCAGCTGCTCGGAGACCATGGAGAGCGTCTTGCCCGAGACGAGCGAGATCTTGAGGCGGGTGAGCTCGCCCTCGTCCATCTCGCCGAAGCGCTCGAAGAGGTCGGTGGCGACGATGGCGCCGAGGATCGAGTCACCCAGGAACTCAAGGCGCTCGTAGGAGGCCGAGACGGGCAGGTGCTCGACGGCGCTGGGGTGGGTTATGGCGGCCGTGACGAGGTCGCGGTCGCGGAAGGTGTGGTTGCAGATCTTCTCGATGTGTCGAATCCGCTCGGTTGCGGCGCTATGGGGCATGCGCGCTCCCAATCTGTTGGTAAGTGTCAGATACGAGCAGGCCGCCCGACGGCGGCCCGCAAACGCTTCAATTGTACCCGTACCAGCACCGTTGCGCGAGCGCCGCGCGGCCAGTGGAAGAGGACGAACAGACGCAAGAGTCTGGGTCTCGGAGCGCGAAGAGCCGTCCCTCATTTTCAGGAAACATGACAAAGGGCTCTGGCCCCTTTGTCACGCCTACTTGGCCGAGGCGATGGCCTGGGCGAGCCTGCCGCAGAGGTCCTGGCGCACGCAGCGGGCCGCAGTAAGGGTGCCGTTCATGATGGCCTCGGGGTTGGTGGCGCCATGGCCCACGAGCACCGGAGCCTTGAGGCCGAGCAAGGCCGCGCCGCCGTAGGCGTCGCCCGACAGCAGGCTCGCCACGCCCTTGAGCGCGGGCTTCACCATGAGGGCGCCAAGGCCCGCCCTCTTGCTCTTGGCGCCCTCGGCCTTGAGGGCGGCCACGATGAACTTGGCCGTGCCCTCGACCGTCTTGAGGGCGACGTTGCCCGTGAAGCCATCGGTCACGATGACATCGATGGGGCCGGTGAGGATATCGCGGCCCTCGCAGTTGCCGCTGAAGTTGATGCCCTCGGCGGCGGCGAGCGCCTCGTGGCGGGCGAGCGCGGCCTCGGAGCCCTTGGTGTCCTCGGTGCCGTTGTTGAGCAGGCCCACGGTGGGGTCGTCGACGCCCAGCACGATCTGGGCGTAGGCCGTTCCCATGCGGGCGAACTGCACGATCATCTCGGGCGTACAGTCGGCGTTGGCGCCAAGGTCGAGGAAGGTCGTCATGTGGCCGTTGACGCCGGGCATGGCCGTAGCGAGCGCCGCGCGGGCGACGCCCTTGACGCGGCCCACGACGAGCGTGCCGGCAGCCAGGATGGCACCCGTGGAGCCGGGCGAGAAGAACGCGTCAGCGTCGCCGCTGCGCACGGCGCGGCAGCCCCGCACGATCGAGGAGTCGCGCTTGGCGCGGACGGCGGCCGTGGGGTGCTCGGCCATCTCGATGACCTCGGTGGTCACGAGCGCCTCGGTGCGGGCATGCTTGGCGCAGAAGGGCACGACGACGTCTTCGTTGCCCGCGACGACGACCGTGAGGTCCTCGTCGGCCGCGAGCGCGCGCTCGACGCCCTCGAGCACGGCCTTGGGCCCCTCGTCGCCTCCCATGGCGTCGACCACAACTCGAACCATCTGTGACTCTCCCCTCTTGCGCCGGACGTGCCGGCCACGACATAAAAAGGAGGCCGGCCCGCTGGGACCGGCCTCCTGGCCACTCTAGGATTTGGGCAGCTACTCGGTGACGATGACCTCGCGGCCCTTATAGTAGCCACAGCTCGGGCACACGCGGTGCGGGAGCTTAACAGCGCCGCACTGAGGGCACGTGGAACGGGCCGGCATGCTGAGCTTGCTGTTGGCCGAGCGACGGGTGTGGGTCGCGCCGCGGCCCTTCTTCTGCTTGGGTACTGCCATTGTTGACCTCTCTTACGAATCTCACGCCGCCAAGTACGCGCGACGGTCTTTCACATACAAACTGGAACTATAGCACGTTTGGTGCCGAGGGCACCAGCACTCCACAGGATTTGGTGCAATTCGCTATTCCTGCGCAGAATCTTCGCCTTCGTCGTCGAAGTTGAGCCCCGCGAGCGCGGCAAAGGGGCCGGTGGCGGCCTCGACCGACTCCATCTTCTCGGCGCAGCCGCAGTCGCCTTCGTTGAGGTTGGCGCCGCAGTGAGGGCACAGGCCCTTGCAGTCCTCGCGGCACAGCACCACGTAGGGCGTCTCCATGAGGATAGCGGCGAAGATGGGCTCGGCCAGGTCGATCGTGTCGTCGTCGGACACGAGCGAGAAGTCGACCTCGTCCTCGTCGTCGTTCAGCTCCTCCTCGGCGGGCGCCTCGAACAGGAAGTACTCATCGACCTCTGAGGCGATGTCGAACTCGGCGTCCTCGAGGCAGCGGTCGCATGTTCCCACGACGTGGGCGCGCACCATGCCGGAGGCCAAGATGCCCTCGCCGGCGTTGGTGAGCACGAGGTCGTAGTCGATGCCGGACGGCAGCGCGAAGTCGTGGTCGCCGAGCGAGTAGGAGTCCTGGTCGATGTGACCCGAGATAGGCAGGACGCTGCCGGCACCCTCGAGACGCTCGTCGACCTTGATGATGATGGAATCCATGGCCACCTGCTACCTGCGCGAGTTCGAGCCGTCGTCAAGCGCCTGGCGGCTGCGCTCGAGCTGGCCGATGACGCTCTTGAGATTGTCGGAGATGCCGGTGAGCACACCCTCGGCGTAGTCGTTGATGTGGTAGCGCAGGTCCCTCTCGTACTGGGAGGCCTGGTCGCGGATCTCCTCGGCCTGCTGGTTGGCGAGGCGCACGACCTCCTGGTCGCCGGCGAGGATCATGGCCTGCTGCTGCGCGTCGGCCACGATGGAGTCTGCCGTCTGGTGCGCGTGGGCGAGGATCTCGTCCTCCTGCTTGAGGACGCGGCGGGCCTCCTCGAACTCGCGCGGGAAGGCATTGCGGATGTCGTCGATGAGCTCGTAGACGGCTTCGGCGTCGATGATCTTGGGGTTGGTCCCTGTGCCACCCATGAGAGGCTTCTTTGCGTCGGTGACCATCTGCTCGAGCTCGTCGACCAAGCTGCCGATCTCCTCACCTGGCTGCATGCGCAGGCTCCTTTCGTGCTATGTCCCGCAGTAGACGCTTGCGGGACCCTCGGGCGGCACGGCGATGCCGCGCCATTGGCGCTATCCGTATTACCTTACCATAAGCACTGCTATGGGGACGCGGCGCCGCCCGCGGCGCGGGCCATGAGTCCCAAAACGTCACAAAATGCGGCGCGCACGGACCGTGCCACACGCACGAGAAAAGGCGCGCCCCCGGACAAGCCGGAAGCGCGCCCCACTCAGACGTATGCCGAGCCCCCTTCGCCTCGGCCTACATCGAGTTAACCATATCATGACAGAAAACTAAACCCCTGAGCGTGCCATGATTCGCGTACACATTGGCTGCACGGCACCACCTGGGGCTCGTTGCGCAGCGGCGCACGGCGACTCGGGGCGCCACGATGCCTCGCGGCCGCGCGCCCCACGCACGCGCGCATCAAAGAGGCGCGCCCTCGCATCTGACCGAGACTCCCTACGCCTCCTCGAACTGGGAGTTGTAGAGCTCGGCGTAGAAGCCGCCCTTGGCGAGAAGCTCCTCGTGGGTGCCCTTCTCGACGATGTCGCCGTCGCGAAGGACGAGGATGACGTTTGCGTTGCGGATCGTGGAGAGGCGGTGCGCGATGACGAAGCTCGTGCGGCCTTGCATGAGGGCGTCCATCGCGCGCTGGATGAGCTCCTCGGTGCGCGTGTCGACGTTTGAGGTCGCCTCGTCAAGGATGAGGGCAGGGCGGTCGGCGAGAAACGCGCGGGCGATCGTGACGAGCTGGCGCTGGCCCTGCGAGAGGTTCGTGCCCTCCTCGTTAATCTCGAAGTCGTAGCCGCCGGCGAGCGTGTGGATGAAGTGGTCGCAGCGGGCGGCGCGGGCAGCGGCCTCGACCTCGGCGTCGGAGGCGTCGGGCCTGCCGTAGCGGATGTTCTCGCGAATCGTGCCACTGAAAAGCCACGTGTCTTGTAGCACCATCGCGAACTGGCTGCGGAGCTCGGCGCGGTCCCAGTCGCGCACGTCGACGCCGTCGACCTTAAGCGAGCCCCCATCGATGTCATAGAAGCGCTGGAGCAGCTTGATGAGCGTGGTCTTGCCCGCGCCCGTAGGGCCCACGATGGCCACCGTCTGGCCGGGCTCGGCCGCGCAGGTGAAGTCGTGGATGATCGTCTTGTCGGGCGTGTAGCCAAAGCGCACGTGGCTGAACTCGACGCGGCCGTCGCGGACGGCGGGCACCTGGGCCTCGACGGCTTGCTGCTCCTCGGGCGCCTCGAGGAACTCGAAGACGCGCTCGGTGGCGGCGGCCATCGACTGCAGGGTGTTCGAGACGTTGCCGAGCTGCTGCACCGGCTGAGTGAAGTTGCGCACGTACTGGATGAAGCTCTGGATGTCGCCGGGGGTGGCGGAGCCGGTGAGCGCGAGCTGGGCGCCCACGACGACCACACCCACGTAGCCCATGTTGCCCACGAGGCCCATGAGCGGCATCATCACGCCCGAGAGGAACTGCGAGCGCCAGCCCGAGATGAACAGGCGGTCGTTCTTCTCGTCGAACTCGGCCACGGCGGCGTCGGCGCGGTCGAAGACCTGAATGACGTTCTGGCCGGCGAAGTCCTCCTCGATGATGCCGTTGACGGCACCGAGGACCTGCTGCTGCTCGCGGAAGTAGGGCTGCGAGAAGTGGATCATGACGACCATGATGATCGCCGCGGCCGGCAGGGTGAGCACCGTGACGCCCGTGAGCGGAAGCGAGATCGACAGCATCATGACGAGCACGCCGATGACCTGCGTGACGGAGGTGATGAGCTGGGTGATCGACTGGTTGAGCGACTGGCCCAGGGTGTCGACGTCGTTGGTGATGCGAGAGAGCACGTCGCCCTTGCTGTGGCCGTTGAAGTAACTCATGGGCACGACGGCGATCTTCTCGGCGATCTGCCTGCGCATGCGGTAGCAGATCCTCTGGGTGACGCCCGTCATGAGCCAGCCCTGGATGAGGTTGCAGGCAGACGATGCGAGGTAGAGCCCCAGCAGGATGAGCAGCGTGCGGCCAATCCAGTCGAAGTCGACCGAGCCCGTGCCGCTCACCTTGGCGACGAGGCCCTCGTAGAGCTTCGTGGTGACCTGGCCCAGGACCTTGGGGCCGACGATGTTGAAGATGACCGAGCACATGGCGAAGGCGACGCCGAGGAAGACGGCGATCTTGTGCTGGCCCACGTAGGTGAGCAGCTTGAGCATGGTGCCCTTGAAGTCCTTGGCCTTCTCGACCGAGCGCCCGCCGCCAAAGTTGGCCGCGCGCTTGCCCATGGGCCCGCGCTGGTTAGCGTTGCTCTGCGTCATTATCGCTCGCCTCCCTTCATGACCTGGTCAATCTCGTCTTGCGTGAGCCCCAGCTCGGCAGCCGAGAGCTGCGACTGGGCGATCTCGAGGTACGCGGGGCAGCTGCGCAGCAGCTCCTCGTGCGTGCCCTGTCCCACGACCTTGCCCTCGTCGAGCACGACGATCTGGGTCGCGTGCATGATCGTGGCGATGCGCTGAGCTACGACGACCACCGCGCTGTCCTTCTCGTGCTCCGCCAGCTGCTCGCGCAGCTTAGCGTCGGTCTTGTAGTCGAGCGCGGAGAACGAGTCGTCGAACACGACGACCTCGGGCCTCTTGGCGAGGGCGCGTGCGATGGCGAGGCGCTGTCGCTGCCCGCCCGAGACGTTGGAGCCGCCCTGGGAGATGTCGGAGGCGTAGCCGCCCTCGCGCTCGGCGATGAAGTCGCTCGCCTGGGCGATGCCGGCCGCGCGCTCCATGTCGGCATCCGTCACGGAGTCGCCGGCGAACTTGAGGTTGCTCTCTACCGTGCCGGAGAAGAGCATGCCCTGCTGCGGCACGTAGCCGATGCGGCGGCGCAGCTCGGAGAGGGCCATGTTACGCACGTCGACGCCGTCGAGGGTGACGCGGCCGCCCGTGACGTCGTAGAGGCGCGGGATGAGCTGGACGAGCGTCGACTTGCCCGAGCCTGTCGAGCCGATGATGCCGAGGGTCTGCCCGGCGCCCACCGTGAAGCTCACGTGCTCGATGACGTCTGCCGAGGCGTCGGGGTAGGCAAAGCTCACGTCGTCGAAGACGAGCTCGCCGCGCGGCGCATCGGCTGCCGGGAGCTGGGGGTTTGCGGGCTCCGCGATCGAGGTCTTGGTCCTGAGGACGTCGTCGACGCGCTCGGCGGCCACCTCGGCGCGGGGCAGCATGACCGAGACCATCGTGAGGATCATGAAGGCCATGACGATCTGCATCGTGTAGGACATGAAGGCCATCATGTCGCCTACCTGCATGACGCCGTCGTTCACGCCATGGGCGCCAAACCAGACGATCAGCACGGTGACGCAGTTCATGACGAGCATCATGAGCGGCATCATGAAGCTCATGGCGCGGTTGGTGAACAGCTGGGTGCTCATGAGGTCGCGGCTCGCGCCGTCAAAGCGCTCGAGCTCGTGGTCCTGGCGGCCAAAGGCGCGGATGGGCATGATGCCGTCGAGCATCTCGCGGGCGACGAGGTTCACGCGGTCGACGAACTTCTGCATCGCCTTGAACTTGGGCATCGTGAGGCCCATGAGCACGCCCACGACGGCGCAGACGGCGATGACGGCCACACCGATGGTCCACTCGAGGCCCGTGTGGGTGGCGAGCACGCGCAGCACGGCGACCACGCCCATGATGGGTGCCATGAGCACCATGCGGATGAACAGCGTGGTGGCCATCTGGATCTGCTGGATGTCGTTGGTGCAGCGGGTGATAAGCGAGGCCTGGCTGAACTTGCCCACCTCGGCCGGGCTGAAGTGCATCACGGCGTCGAAGGTCTGGCGACGCAGGTCGCGGGCGATGGTGCAGGCGGTGTGCGAGGCCACGGCGCCCGTGAGCACGGTGGCGACGAGCGACACGAGGCACAGGCCAAACATCTTGAGTGACATCTGCGAGAGGTAGGCGTTCTGCACGTCCTCGAGGCTGATGCCCTGGGCGGTGTACTGCTGCTGCACGTAGGTGATGGCGCGTTGCTTGACGATGGAGCCGCCCATGGAGCCCATAGAGTCGCTCATGGCGCTCGCGACGTCGACGAGCTTCTGCTGCGGGACCATGCCGGCCGCCACGGCTGCACGCACGGTGTCCATGTCGAGCGCGCCCGTCATACCGTCGGCGAGCGTCGAGGCGTCGACGCCCTGCTCGAGCGACAGCACGACCGTCTCGGGCAGGCTCATGGCGTTGGTCACGGCGCCGTCCTCGGCACGGTCTGCCTCGGAGCCCACGTAGGCGCGGACGCCCTCGTCGTTGGCCTGCCCATAGGCGGCCTCTACGGTGTCCTGGTCGTCCTGGCTCATGAAGAGCTCGAGGTCGGACAGGGCGTCTGCCTGGATGGTGTTGGGCACGGGGCTCTCGATGCCGCCCTGTTGGATGCCCACGTCGACAATCTCGCTCATGTAGGTGGGCAGCGCCAGGTCTGCGTTGCAGCTGATGACGATGAGCGCGATGGCAGTGACGAGCGCCAGGATGTGGTTCTTGAAGAGCCTGATGATCTTCACGCGGCTGTGCCTCCTTCTTGGTTGGTTGCAGCGGGAGCCCGGCCCGCGGCGCGGCCTGCGGGGCTCCCCGGTGGATGGATATCTGTGGTGTGCGCGGCGGCTGCGGCGCGCGCAACGCTCGCGACCCTCGCGCACTTGCGGGGCGCGGCGAAGATGGCGCGCGTAGCGGGCTAGATGTGGACCTGCCGGCCTTCTGCGCGGCGAGCCTCCATAACCTCGCCGATGCGCCCCACGACGTGCACGAGGGACTCGGTGTCCTCGGGCCCCAGCTCCTCAAGGAAGCGCGCGATGAGGTCGAGGCACTCCTCGAAGTGCTTGCTTGCCACCTCGTAGCCCTTCTCGGTCACGAGCACCTCGACGCGCCTGCGGTCGTGCTCGCAGCCGCGTCGCTCCACGTAGCCGCGCTTCTCGAGGGCGCGCAGGGTGTTGGCGATGCGCGCGTCGGACACGCCGGCCTTGCGGGCGAGTTCGCTGGGAGACATCGGGTGGCCCTCCTCGATGAGCGCCTGCATCACGGCAGGCATGCCGCGCGTGGCCTCGCTCACGGTGGGCTCGGGTCGCAGGCTCATGACCCTGCGACCCTCCCTCAGAAGCTCGAGGGCGCGCGCGAGCCACTCCTCGCTGGGCGACGAAGCGCTCGCATCCCGCATAAGCCCGGAGAATGCGTCATGCTGGGTCATGCGTAACTCCTCCAAATAGTTTCTAGCGTTAGTTTTCATTGTTAGGAATATAGCCATTTGGTTCCTCCGATTTCACGAGACCCCACATTGAGGTAGACTTCACATCAAGGACACAACATCTCGGCGAAAACTGCTTGCAGGGCGCTGGTGCTGTGTTATTCTTAACCAGCTATGCGTCGAAGGCGGTTGCAAGATGCGCCGCTTACATGGAGGTACAACAATGTCTAAGGTTTGCGCCATCTGCGGCAAGCACGCCGTTGCCGGTCGTTCGATCAGCCACTCGCACCGCGTCACCAACCGCAAGTTCCGTCCGAACATCCAGCACGTCACGGTTGTCGTCGACGGCCACAAGCAGAAGATGAACGTCTGCTCCACCTGCCTCAAGTCTGGCAAGGTCGCCCGCTCCTAGTAGCGAGCTCGCTGCAAACGCAGCTCATATGCATTGTCGGGGAGTCGCCGGTTTCGGCGGCTCCTTTTTTTGTTGCCGCTCCCCCGTTGACCGGGCACGAGCGGCGCGGCGCCACGACGAGGTGCGCACGTCCGGGTTCGCAAGCGGCACGCGACGCCGTGGAACGCGTAGCCCGGGGCACGACCGACGCCGCCCGTGAGAACAAGGGGACGACACGAATATGGCCCCGCACCAGCAACTGCTCGTACGGGACCAACGCAATCGTTAAACAAGGACCTAGCGGATGAGAAACGCCGCCACGATGCCCACGTGGCAGGTGATTGCGGCGTCATCGGCGTCGATGACGTTCGAGATGCCGCGGTCGCGCAGGGCGTCGACGCGGAAGTGGTCGAGCTCCCAGCGCATGCCGCGTTCGCTCACCACGCTCGCGTCGGCAAGCGCCACGAAGGAGAAGTGACAGCCGCAAGCTCGCTCCCCCAGCTCCCACGTCTGGCTGCCGCGCGGCGAGAGGATGCGGCAGGTGAAGGCGTCCTCGACAAGCGAGGGCGCGAGGTCGGCGTTCGAGGCGAGCACCCCAAAGACGGCCAGGGCATGGTCCATACGGCCAGCGCTCGCACAGGTGACCGTGACCTCAAGGTCCTCGCCACGCTCCGAGGCGATCTGGCGGGCACAGGCAAAGCCCAGCGAGAGGTCGGTGTCGTACTTCGCGGGCGGAAAGAGCCGGATACCCAGCTCACCGTGAAGGCCGTGAATCTGGGGCGTCTCGCGCACGTCGTCAGCGGGCGTCACGTCGAGGTGCTGGCCGGTGGTGGCCGCGGCCGAGGCGCTCGCGTGGTCGCGCACCCAGGCGAGGGTGTCCGCGCTCACGGTGTCGGCGTCGCCGCAAAAGGCATCGGGAACAATGCCCGCCGCCCGGCACGCCTCGGCGCCACGGTCGATTGCCACGACCGTCTCGGCCTCGCGGGCAAGCTCGGAAAGGGTGGCTGCGCTGCTGGGCTCGGGAGAGCCTGCTACGAGAAGAACACGCATGGGAGCCTTAGACCTCCTCGGGGCTGGGCCTGCGGGTGGCGTCGTCGAACGCCTCGATGGCCGAAAGCGAAATGCTGCCGTAGTTCTCGGAGTAGAGGTCGGACCAAGAGCGGATGAAGTTGGCGTCGCGCCCGTCGTGGTCGTTGTGGATGCCAGCGACGTGGAAGCCCGCGCGGCGCGCGGAGCGCACGGCGAACGGGGCGTCCTCGAAGACCCAGGTCTCGGCAAGCGGTGTGCCCAGGCGCTCGAGCGCCTCGAGGTAGACGTCGGGGAAGTCCTTGTCGCGCCCGTCTCGCACGCCCTCCGTGCACAGGACGTCGTCGAAGTAGCCAAGCAGGCCGTGGCACTCGAGCGCACGGATCACGAGCCGCCGTGGCGTGGAGCTCGCGACGATCATGGGCACGCCTGCCTGGTGCAGACTCTCGACGAAGGCGTGGGCACCCGGCATCTCGACGATGTCGTTCTCGTAGGCGCGCGTCACGAAGTCATAGATCTTGACGAGCAGAGAGTCGGGGTCGTCGCTCATGCAGAACTCGCTGTGGAGAAACTCGCAGGCCTGCATCAGCGTCATGGCCTCGACGGTGTCGAGGAGCTCCTGCGTGGGCTCGACGCCATAGCCCGAGATGAGGGTCGAGAACATGTTCATCCACATGCCCATCGAGTCGAGCAGGGTGCCGTCACAGTCGAAAATGGCGCCAGAGATCTTTGACACGGGTGCCTCCCCTAGGTTTGCCGCGGGCGCGGCGAGACAGATGTTTTAAGTATACGAGCTTGTCGAGGTAGCGTTCTAAACGTCGCGCCGGTGACACGCGAGCCAAAGTTTGGGTAAAGTATCTCCTGCGGCCGCAGGGCCGCATTTCTATGCACAGAGCTCGCCCGCGCGGCGAGGGTTCACGGAGGTTTTGGCACATGGCACGTTACGACTATCGATGCACCGGCTGCGGCAAGGTCTTTGAGGTCGAGCACCCGATGTCGGAGCGCCCGAGCATCACCTGCCCGAACTGCGGCAAGCCGGCCGAGCGCGTCTTCTCGGCCTCGAGCATCACGTTCAAGGGCTCGGGCTTCTACAACACCGACCAGCGCGGCGGCAACAGCGCCACCGACGCCACCTCGGGCTGCTCGGGCTGCGCGGGCCACGACTGCGCGAGCTGCGGCGCGTAAGGGGCTTGGCGGGAGCCTCGCTGCCCCGCACCGGCCGGGCTAGCATACCCGCTGTGACCCATCAATGCGAGAAGGGCGCAACGCCACCCACGGCGTCGCGTCCTTCTTCTGTTTTGGGACAAATTAGCCCGTAGCCTTTCTGTCCCAAACCGCAGGTAAGGTGGGACAGTAAGGCTACGGGCGAAAGTGTCCCAGCTAGCGGTGGACGAGACGGGCGCAGAAGTGGCCGTCGGGGCCACCCGCGCAGGGAATCGAGCGGTACATGCCGCGGCTAGTGACCCAGGAGAGAGCTCCAGGCTCGAGCAAGGCGATGCCGAGGGAGTCCGTCACACTCGCAAGCTCGAAGGCACTACCGGCGTCGCTCGCGAGGAAGGCATCGACGACGTCCTCGTTCTCGCAGGCAAGCACCGAGCAGGTGGCGTAGACGAGCGAGCCGCCCGGCACCACGCGCCGGCTCGCGGCGGAAAGAATCGAGAGCTGCAGGGCCGGCAATCCCTCGGGGTTCGCGGGATCGAGCGAGGAAGCCTCGAGCGTCCAGGGAATCTCGGGGTGGCGGCGCATCGTGCCGGTGCCCGAGCAGGGGGCATCGACGAGCACGGACGAGAACGAGCCCGAGAGCTCGGCAGGCAGCTCGTCCTCGCCAAGCCTGGTGGCGTCGAACTCGGTGCAGCTCACGGTCCCGGCAAGGCCCGCCGTCTTCATACGCGCACGGGCGAGGGCCACCTTGGAACCCACGAGCTCGCACCCCGCGATGGAGGGCGTGGCACCCAGCTCGTCCATGGCACGCGCGAGCAGCAGCGACTTGGTGGCGCGTCCCTGCCCCACCTCGAGGACACGGCCCTGGGCGGGAGCGGCCACGCGGCAGACGATCTGAGCCGAGAGGTCCGCGACCGCGACGTCGCACGACGCCACGAGCCCTGTGCGGGCAAGGCGCGCACCGCTCGAGAGCTTCCAGCTCGCGGGAAGACTCGTGGGCTCGCACTCGTCGGCCAGGCGCGAGAGATGGTCGGCGAGGTCCGCCGTGTCAACCTCCGCGCGGCCCTGGGCCACGTAGATGGGCGCGGGGTCGAGCGCGGCGCACGCCATCCTCGCGGCGTCACGCTCCCCCAGCTCGGCAAGCACGGACTCGCACAGCCACTGGGGATAGCCCGAGGCAACGGCGAGGTCGAGGGTGCTGAGCGCGCACTCCTCGCCCTGGGCGAGGCGGCAGACGCGGCTGCGGGCGGCGTCGACCTCGGGGCGGCACGCCTTGACGCGGCGCAGCACGGCGTTGGCCATGCCCGCGGCGCGCGGCTGCACGCTGCGCACGAGCTCAACGCCCTGGCTCACGGCAACCTGCGGGGGCGTCTCGAGGTAGAGGACCTCGAACGATGCGAGGCGCAGGGCGTCGCGCACACGGGGCTGGATGGAGCCCGGGCGGCTCGCGAACGAATCGATGCGGCGATCGAGCTCGCCTGCGGCGACGTTGACGCCCAGCACGAGCCTCGTGGCGAGCGAGCGCGCCTTGCGGCCGAGCGCATCCATCTCGTGGGCGCTGCGGAGCAGGTCACGGGCGCGGGCGCCACGGCGGCGTTGGAGCGACAGGAGGCGCAGCGCCGTGGTGCGCGCGGGGCTTGCGACCGTCATCAGACACGCTCCCAGGCAAGGTCGTCGCCGCGAAGTCCCGCGGCCCAGGCGCTCGCGGCCATCTGGCGCTTTCCGTCGGGCTTGACCTCGAGCACCTCGAGCGCACCGTCGGCGCAGCCCAGCACGACGCGGCCATGGCTCACGAGCACGTGCCCCTGTGCCACGGAATCATCGCAGGTGGCGGCGCGCATGAGGCGCACGCCCTTGCCGGCGACCGCGCAGCGGGCGGGCGCGGCGTCGGTGCTCGCGAGCACGCGGCGCACGTTGTCGGTGGCGGAGTCGACGGCATCGAGGCGCATCTCGGCCTTGTCGATCTTGTGCGCGTAGGTCACCAGCGTCTCATCCTGCTGCGTCCAGGTGGCCGTACCGGCGGCGATGTCGTTGATGGCGTCGACGAGCGCGGCAGAACCGAGGCGGCCCACCTCGTCGAGCAACTCGCCGGACGTCTTGCCCGCGGCCGCGGTGCTCACCTGGGCGCAGTAGGCGCCCGCGTCGAGCTCGTGCACGACCTCCATGATCGAGGCGCCCACGAGCTCGTCGCCCGCGAGGACCGCACGCTGGATGGGTGCGGCGCCGCGCCAGCGCGGCAGCAGCGACGCGTGCACGTTGACGCAGCCCAGGGGAAAGAGCTCGAGCAGGGCGTCGGGCAGAATGCAGCCATAGGCGGCCACGACGCACAGGTCTGCCCCGAGGGCGCGAATCTGGTCGATGACCTCGGGCGTCATGCGGTTGGTCTCGGTGACGGAGAGGCCCAGCTCCAGTGCCTTGGCCTTGACGGGGCTCGGCTCGAGGCGCTTGCCGCGGCCGCGCACCGCGTCGGGGCGCGTCACGACGCGGCAGACCTCGAACGCATTGGCAACGGCCTCGAGGGAGGGCACGGCAAAGTCGGGCGTGCCCATGAAGACGATGCGCATGGGTGCTCCTCGCTACTCGGTCTCGCCGGGACGGGCGCCCTCGGCCATGGCCCTCTCGCACTCCTGAAGCGCCTTGGCGCGCTTGAGGGGCGGCAGGTGGTCGACCATAGTCACGCCGTCGAGGTGGTCGATCTCGTGCTGCAGGCACACGGCCAGCAGGTTGTTCTCGGCCTCGTACTGCATGAGGTCACCGTCGAGGTTCGTGGCGTGAACGATGACGTGGCTCGGGCGGTCGATGTCGACCGAGATGCCCGGGAACGACAGGCAGCCCTCGCTGAAGCGGCGCAGGGCACCGTCGGCCTTAATGATCTTGGGATTGATGAGGACGTAGGGGTTCTCGCTGCCCTTCTCGTCCGTGTAGTCGCAGTCGATGACGACCATGCGGACCATCTCGCCGATCTGAGGGGCGGCGAGGCCGCAGCCGTCGGCCTCGTACATGTCCTCGAGCATGCGCTGGGCCAGGGCGCGCACGTCGTCATTGATCTCGGTGATGGGCTCGCAGACCTGCGACAGGCGCGGGTCGGGGGTAAGCAGGATGTCCTTGGTGCTCATGGCGCTCCTCACACAAGCCCCGCTAGCGGGGCGAACAGTCAGTTGCAACAATCATACCAACCAGCGCGCGCGGCCTTGCAAAGCCAAGAGAATTAGCACAGCGAACGACCGCTGGGACAGTGTCCCGGAGTTCTATTGTCCCAAATTGGGACAGTGTCCCGGAGATCTATTGTCCCAGCGGGCATGTCACAGCAGGTCGTAGGCATCGACGTCGATCGAGAGCGCCACGTCGCGGCGCGCAGGCAGGGCGTCGGCCGCGACCGTGAGGACGGGTCCCACGTTGGCCGCGGCAGGGGCCTTCACAACCACGTGGCGGCGGAAGCGGTCCTTGACCTTGGCGCGCACGCACTCGGCGGGGCCCAACACCTCCCACTCGCCCGGCAGGTCGAGCACGCGGGCGCGCAGCTCGCGGGCAAACGCCGCCGCGCAGTCGCGCACGACGCCCTCGTTAAGCCCGGCAAACGTTACGTTGGCGAGGCGCGAGAAGGGCGGGTAGTAGGCCTCCTCGCGCTCGTCGAGCTCGTAGGCCACGAAGGGGCCGCGGCGGTGCTTCTCGACCGCACGAATCGCAGGATGCGTGGCCCAGTAGGTCTGGATGACGACCTGCCCCGGGCGCTCTCCCCTGCCCGCGCGGCCCGCGACCTGCTCGAGCAGGTGGTAGGTGCGCTCGGCGGCGCGAAAGTCCGGCAGCTTGAGGGTGGTGTCGGCGTTAACCACGCCCACAAGCGTGACCTCGGGAAAGTCGAGACCCTTGGCAATCATCTGGGTACCCACGAGCACGGCGCACTCGGCCACGTCGAACTGCTCGAGGAGCTTCGTGTGGGCGCCCTTGGTGGCCGTGGTGTCGGCGTCCATGCGTATGACCTCGACGTCCTCGGGCAAAAGCATCCGCAGCTCGTCCTCGACGCGCTGGGTGCCCACGCCATATTGGGCGAGGTAGCGGCTGCCGCAGTTGGGACACTTGGTCGAGGGGTCGGGGTAAGCGCGCACGGGCCAGACGCTGCCGCAGGTGTGGCAGGCGAGGCTGTGCGTGCGCTCGTGGTAGGTGAGCGCCGTGGAGCAGTGCGGGCAGGTGGGCACGCAGCCGCACTCGCGGCACATGAGGAAGCTCGCGAAGCCGCGGCGGTTAAGGAGCAGCACCGCCTTCTCGCGGCGCTCGGCCACCTCGAGAAGGGCGTCTCGCAGGGTGCGCGAGAAGACCGAGCCTCCCTTGGCACCCGGCTGGGAGCGCATGTCGACCACGTGCACGGTGGGCAGAACGGCGCTACCGGGGCGCTCGGGCATGCTCGCACGCGTCCACGAGACGCCGCGCCAGCTGCCCGCCCGGCAGCGCTCGAGACTCTCGAGCGAGGGCGTGGCGCTACCCAGCACGAGCGCCGCCCCGCGGCGGCGCGCAAGCTCGGCGGCCACCTCGCGGGCATGATAGCGCGGGGCCTGGTCCTGCTTGTAGGAGCCCTCGTGCTCCTCGTCGATGATGATGAGGCCCACGTTCGCGAGCGGGGCAAAGAGAGCCGAGCGCGCGCCCACGACCACGTGCGCGGCGCCGCTGCGCAGTAAGTCCCACTGATCAAAGCGCTCGCCGGTCGAGAGCCGCGAGTGGAGGATCGCCACGTCGTCGCCGAAGCGGCTACGGAAGCGCCCCACCGTCTGGGCGGTGAGCGAGATTTCGGGCACGAGGACGATGGCGTCCCTGCCCTGGGCGCGCACGCGCTCGATGGCGTCGAGATAGACCTCGGTCTTGCCCGATCCCGTGACGCCATCAACGAGCACGACGTCGCCGCGCCTGGCGGAGACGGCCTCGCCGATTGCGGCAAGAGCACCCTGCTGACCTGCGGTTAATTGGGTGGGGCGCGGGGCGTTGGCGTTCGAGAGGGTCGAGGCCTGCTCTCCCCCGCGGATGCGGCGGCGATGCTCGACCTCCACGAGGCCGCGCTTGGCAAGCGCCGAGATCACGCCCGCGGCACCCGACACCATCGCCGCGAGCTCGGCCACGCGCATAGGGCCGGCCGCGAGGGCCTCGACCACCTGCCGCTGGCGGCTTGCGTTCTTGCGCGGCGTGAAGGCGCGGCCGGCATCGGTGAGCGCGGACCAGCGATCGTCGACCGCCTGGGCACGGTTGCAAACAAGCTCCCAGGCGCCCTCGTCGCTCTTGCGCACGCGCACCGTCTGGCCGGGCGCAAGCATGAGGCGCAGGCACGACGCCAGGGGCGCGGCGTACTCGCGGGCCATCCACAGGGCAAGGCCCGCCGCCACCTCGTCAAAGGCAGACGGGGCAAGCACGCGCTCAACGCTCAGCACGCGCAGAGGGTTCACGCCCTCCGACACCTCGGCCGAAGTCGAGACGACGTAGCCCACCGCCAGGCGATGGGCAAAGCTCACGAGCACCGTGCAGCCGGCCACGCAGCTCGTCTCGAGCTCAGCGGGGATGGCGTAGTCAAAGCACCCGTCAATGGCGCGGGTGGGTATGTCCGGAACGACCTGTGCGTATCTCATGGCTCCCAGTTTGCCACGTTGGACGGACAAAAAGAAACGAGACGGAAGGTGATGGCCTTCCGTCTTGTCATGAAGTTCAAGCGTGACAAAGTGCTACGACCCCTTTGTCACCTTTTCTGAAAGAACTAGGCGCGCTTGCGTCAGCGGTCGAGGCCCAGGGCGAGAAGGGCGAGTCCCTTGCGGGCGCCATGGCACATGCGCCCCCTCCCCTCGCCGGAAAGAAGGGTCTGGCGAACTCGACGGGCGAGTCTGTCCACGGTTACTCCGATCGGTCATATGCAGTCGAGAAGCAGGCTCCGAATGCCCCCCCCCGATAATTTCATCGGTATAGACGTTCATAATTTTATCAAAATAGGTGGCAAAACGTTTTGCCCCTCCCCCAGTTTCGCAGGTCTTACAAGTTGCGGAAATCAACGCAACAAGGGCGCAGCCAGACGGCCACGCCCTCGTCAACGCTTGTTAATTTGTTGCTGGGACAATAAAGCCCGTAGCCTTATCGTCCCAAACCGCAGGAAAAGTGGGACAGAAAAGCTACGGGCGGAAGTGTCCCAGATTCTGGTTAGGCCAGCTCGGCCACCGCGGCCTTGAGCTCCTCGGTGCGGTTCGTGGCCTCCCAGGTGAAGTCGGGGTCCTTGCGGCCAAAGTGACCGTAGGCGGCCGTCTTGGCAAAGATCGGGCGGCGCAGGTCGAGGTCGCGGATGATGGCGCCCGGACGCAGGTCAAAGACGCGCTCGACGGCACGCTCGATGGTGCGGTCGCTCACGGTGCCGGTGCCCTTGGTGTCGACGAGCACGGACAGCGGGTGCGCCACGCCAATGGCGTAGGCCAGCTGCACCTCGCACTTGTGCGCCAGGCCCGCGGCCACGATGTTCTTGGCAACCCAGCGCGCGGCGTAGGCGGCCGAGCGGTCGACCTTGGTGCAGTCCTTGCCCGAGAAGGCGCCGCCGCCGTGGCGGCCCATGCCGCCGTAGGTGTCGACGATGATCTTGCGGCCAGTGAGACCCGTGTCGCCCATGGGGCCGCCCACGACGAAGCGACCGGTGGGGTTCACGTAGATGTCGGCGTCCCTCCAGGGGATGTTCGCCGCGTCAAGCACCGGCGCGATGACGTGCTCGGTGACGTCAGCCTTGATGACGGCCATGTCGTCGACCTCGGGGTCGTGCTGGGTCGATACGACGATGGCCGAGACCTCGACGGGGCGGCCCTGCTCGTAGCGCACGGTCACCTGGGTCTTGCCGTCGGGGCGCAGGTAGGAGAGCTCACCGCTCTTGCGCACGTCTGCCAGGCGCTTGGCGAGGCTCTGGGCCAGGTAGATGGGCATGGGCATGAGGACGTCGGTCTCGTCGGAGGCGTAGCCAAACATCATGCCCTGGTCGCCCGCGCCGATGAGGTCGAGCGGGTCGGTGGTGCGGCCGGCCTGCGCGTCGAACGACTCGTCGACGCCCTGGGCGATGTCGGGGCTCTGGCCGTGGATCATGTTGATGACGCCGCAGGTGTCGCAGTCAAAGCCGTACTTGGCACGGTCGTAGCCTATTCTACGCAGCGTCTCGCGGGCGATCTCTGCCACGTCGACGTAGGCCTGGGTGCGGATCTCGCCGGCAACGACCACGGTGCCGGTGGTCACGAACGTCTCGCAGGCGCAGCGCACCTCGTCGACGTTGGCGGGCTGGCCGCTCGGCGAGATGTAGCCCTCGGCCTGCAGGCGCGCTTCCTTGGCAAGGATCGCGTCAAGCACGGCGTCGCTGATCTGGTCGCAGATCTTGTCGGGGTGGCCCTCGGTGACCGACTCAGACGTGAAGTAGTAGCTCTCGTTGGTGGACTCGCTTGCGCTCATCCCTTCTCCCTTCTGGCGGACGTGCCGCCACGTTGTGGGCGCCGCGCGCGGGCGGGCGCCCCGGAGACGAAAAACGTCCCCTCACCTGTGCAAGGGGACGTCGATGACGCGCGAGTCATGCTTCCCCCGTCTTCCGGCCAGCAAGGCCGCCGAGAATTGGCACCCTGCCAGCGGGGCTGGTGGGTTGTCGGAGCGTCATCGGGCTCGGTCCCTCGGCTCTATGCGCCATGTGCGGGCCTCAACGCGCAAGGTCAGCGGCGCCTCTTGACGAGCGCCCTTTCGGGCCTGAACAGTGTATTCCCACAGGGACGTCGTGTAAACAAAGAAATTATGTAAACTTCTCAGCTACGGCCCCACTTATTGTCAAGCTGTTAGGGTATATCACGCTTGTTTGCGGGTGCGTGCGGCGAGCGTCGCCGCGCATGCCCGCGCCAGTTCCATAAAACCAGCGCTTCTCGCATACTTATATAAGTTGTATGAGTGCGAGAAAGGTGCCGGCAGCTCGACCTCAGGCAAGGAGTCTCCAAGTGAGAACTGCGTTCAAGATCTTCAAGCGCGACCTCAAGCGAATCCTCGTGAACCCGGTCGCCATCGTCATCGCCATCGGCGTGGCGATCATCCCCTCCCTCTACGCCTGGTTCAACATCCTGGCGAACTGGGACCCCTATGAGAACACCTCGACCGTGCCCATCGCCGTCGTCATCGAGGACGAGGGCGCAGACATCGGCGACATGGGCTACATCAACGCCGGCGACATGATCGAGGACCAGCTCAAGGAGAACGACCAGCTGGCCTGGACCTTCGTAGACTCCGAGGACGAGGCGCTCGACGGCGTCAAGGCGGGCACCTACTACGCCGCCTTCGTCGTGCCGAGCGACTTCACCGCCTCGCTGGGAGACATCCTCGATGGCGACACCAACCAGGCGCACATCACCTACTACGTGAACGAGAAGGTCAACGCCATCTCGCCCAAGGTCACCGACACGGGCGCCACCACCCTCGAGAACCAGATCGCCAACCAGTTCGTCGAGACGGCCTCGCAGACCATCGTCGAGAAGGTCTCGGCCCTCTCCGGCTCCATGCTCGACGCCACCAACAACGCCGTGGCCACCGCCGCGGGCGACCTCACCGACGTCCAGAACCTGCTCACGGGCCTTACCGGCGACCTCGACGGCGCGCAGGGCCTCATCAGCGAGGCTCGCGGCACCATCTCGAGCGCCCGCTCCACCCTCTCGCAGGTGAGCGGCTCCACAACCTCGCTCTCAGACGCCCTGGGCCAGTCGATGGACACGCTCTCCACCACCCGCATGCAGGCGCAGGCCCTGGGCGCGCAGCTCTCGAGCGCGTTGGGCACCGGCGTCACGAGCGTCACGGGCATCTCGAGCCAGGCCAACTACGACATCGGCCAGATCTGCGGCAACATCGGCTGGGCGCAGGGCCAGCTCGACGGTGCCATCTCGCAGGCGGGCGCCCTGGGCGGCTCTACCCTCTCCACCGTGCGTGCTCAGCTCGTGAGCGTGCGCGATAAGGTTAACACCGCCATCCCCGACGGCACCCCCGGCAAGGCCGACGCCCTCGCAAGCCTCGACTCGGCCATCGCCGCTCTCGACGGCGTCACCGGCGACCTCTCGGGCAAGCTCGACGGCCTGCAGCAGACCTCCGACGCCATCAAGGCCGGCAACGACGCCGTGAGGAACCTCTCGGACAGCGTGAACGACGCCGTCCAGAGCAGCGCCAAGACGCTCAACGACCTCCAGGGCACGCTCGCCACCACCACGATGCCGGCCCTCTCCAACTCGCTCGACGCCTTTGCTGACGCCGGTGGCCAACTGCAGGGTCTCTCGCGCTCGCTTGCCCCCATGCTCACGCAGGTGGACGCCACGCTGGGCCAGCTCGACAGCATGCTTGCCCAGAGCTCAGACGCCCTCTCCAAGACCTCCGCGGCCGTGAGCTACGCCGCAGACGGCGTGGGGACGCTCGCGGCAGACACCGCGGCCCTGCAGAGCGCCGAGACCATGAAGCTCCTCAAGGACGCCATGGGCCTCGACGCCGAGCAGGTGGGCCAGTTCATGGGCTCGCCCGTCGAGATGGTCTCGCAGCCGATCTTCCCGGTCGAGAACTACGGCAGCGGCGTCACGCCGTTCTACACCAACCTCGCCCTGTGGGTGGGTGGCATCGTGCTCGTCGCCATCTACAAGCTTGAGGTCGACGACGAGGGCATCGGCTCGTTCAAGCCATGGCAGGGCTTCTTTGGCCGCTGGCTGCTCATGAACCTCATCGGACAGATCCAGGCTATCATCTGCTGCGTGGGTGACATCCTGCTGGGCATCCAGTGCCTGAACCCGGTGGCCTTCGTGTTTGCCGGCATGGTCGAGAGCTTCGTCTACGTCTTTGTGGTCTACGCGCTCTCCGTGGCGTTCAAGCACATCGGCAAGGCGCTCGCCGTCCTCATCGTCATCCTACAGATCCCGGGCGGCTCGGGCACCTACCCCATCGAGATGCAGCCCGACTTCTTCAAGGCCATTCACCCGTGGCTGCCCTTCACCTACGGCATCAACGCGATGCGCGAGGCCATCGCGGGCTTCTACGGCGGCTACTACGGCTTTAACCTCGCGATGGTGCTCGTCTTCCTCATCCCAGCCGTGTTCATCGGCGTCACGGCGCGCAGGCACCTGCTCAACATCAACGCCCTTTTCGACCGCAAGCTGGGCGAGACGGACCTCATGATCTCGGAGCGCACGGGCCTCGAGGGCGCACACTTCCGCCTGTCGACCATAGTCAAGGTCATCCTGCACTCGGCCGACTACAAGCAGACCTTCCTCGAGCGCGCGGCGAAGTTCGAGCTCATGTACCCCACCCTCATCAAGCGTGGGTTCGCGGCCCTCATCTGGTTCCCGCTGCTCATGCTGGTGCTGGTGTTTGTGACGCCGTTCAAGTTTGCCCTGCTCATCGCCTGGATCATGTCGCTCGTCGTCATCTGCACGTTCCTCATCGTGGTGGAGTACTTCCACTCCCGCGTGGCCGAGAAGACCACCCTCGCCGACATGACGCGCGAGGACCTCTTTGCCCTGCTCGACGACGAGCTGCGCCAGGAGTTCATGGCCTTCGCGCCCATCGACAAGATCTTGCTCGAGCGCAAAACCGACGCGCCTGCCGCCCCCATCCCGCACGACGCAGACGGGCCCCTGAGCCCCGCCGCCGCGTGGCACGCCGTGAGTCTCACGGACGATGCCGAGGTCAGCGAGGAGCGCAGCGCAGACAACGCCAATGCACACGACGGATCCGAGAAGGGAGGCGAGGCGTAGGATGTCCAAGATCTTCCAGCTCATCAAGCGCGACCTGTCGAGCATCCGCGGTAACGTCATCGCCCTCGTGGTACTCGTGGGCATGATCGTGGTGCCCACCTTCTACGCCTGGTTCAACATCGCGGGTTCCTGGGACCCCTACGGCAACACCGCCAACCTCAAGGTGGCCGTAGCCAACTCCGACAAGGGCTTTAGCTCGGACATCCTGCCCATCGAGCTCAACTTTGGCGAGCACGTCGTGGCAGACCTGCGCAAATCGACCTCCATTGGTTACACCGTGACGACCGAGCAGGAGGCCATCGAGGGCGTGCGCTCCGGCGAGTACTACGCCGCCGTGGTGATTCCCGAGGACTTCTCGACCGACATGATGACGGCGCTGTCGTCCAACCCGGTGAAGCCGCAGGTCAAGTTCTATCAGAACGAGAAGAGCAACGCGATTGCCCAGATCGTGACCAACAAGGCGAGCACCGCCATCGAGAGTGACATCGACGCCTCGTTCGCCGAGTCCGTGACCACCGTGGGCTCGGGCGCGCTCGAGCAGCTGGGCGGCGTCCTCGACGGCGACAAGCTCTCCGAGGTGGCCGACAAGCTCGACGACGCCATCTCGCGCGGCTGCGACACGCTCGCCTCGACCGCGAGCGACATCCGCGGCTTTGCCGACATCCTCTCCTCCACGCAGGGCCTGCTCGACTCCGGCTCGGGCTCGTTCTCGAGCTCGCTGTCCTCCACCCTCGACGTAAGCGGCACCCTGCAGGCGACGGCGAGCAACGTGCGCGACCTCGGCAACGCCCTCGACGGCACCACCGACTCGCTGAACGACGCCCTGGCGAGCAGCGCCGGCAGCATCGACTCGGTGGGCAGCGCCATCGACGCCGCGCTCGATGCGGCCGACAAGCCCACGAGCGATCTGAGGGACGCCCTGGGCCGCGCGGCAGACCTCGCCACGAGCAACGCCACCAAGCTGAGTGACCTCGCCGCCAAGCTCGACAACACCGCCGCCTCGGCCTCCACCGCAATGGACAACATCGACGCACAGCGTCAGGCCCTCGACCCCACCGCCGCCGACTACGCCATCCGCTACGAGGCCCTCACCCGGGCCTACAACGCGGCCGCGAGCCTGCGCGACCAAGCCACCGAGAACGCCAAGCGCCTGCGCACTTCCGCAGACGAGATGACCACGCTCGCGACCAAGCTTGGAGAGGCACAGACCAACATCGACAGCGTGCGCAACAACACCGAGCAGGTGCGCGACGAGCTCAAGAGCGCCGTCGAGACCGCCAAGGCAGGTATCGGCCAGGTCCAGGGCACCTACGAGGCAGACCTCAAGGGCACGCTCGCGACGCTTGCGGGGCAGATCTCCGAGGCGTCCTCGGGTGCCGACGCCATTGTAGCGAGCCTCGATGACACGCTCGGCTCCGTGGGCTCGACGGCCAGCGCTGCCGCCTCGACGCTCGGCGACGCCACGAGCTCGCTCAACAGCACCGCAGACGCCCTCGAGAAGGCCGCTGGCCAGCTCTCCAACCTGCACACGAGCCTGCGCGCCGCGCTCGACTCCGATGACCTGCAGCAGGTACGCGACATCCTCACGGCCAACCCCACCTCGCTTGCCGAGTTCATCTCCTCGCCCGTCTCGGTCGACCGCACGCCCCTCTATGCCATCGAGAACAACGGCAGCGCCATGGCGCCCTTCTACACGACGCTCGCCATCTGGATTGGCGGCGTGGTGCTCGCGGCTCTGGTTAAGACCAACCCGAGCGAGAAGATCGCCGAGGAGTTGGGGCTCAACCCCACGCAGGGCTATCTCGCCCGTCTCTTTCTCTTTGCGCTGGTGGGTCTGCTGCAGAGCTCGCTCATCTGCGCCGGCGACCTCTACTTCCTGGGCACGCAGTGCGCCAATCCCCTGCTGTTCTTTGTGGCCTGCTGGGTCGCGAGCTTCACGTTCGTGAACATCATCTACGCGCTCACGGCGTCGTTTGGCGACGTGGGCAAGGCCATCGCCGTTGTGCTCATGGTCATCCAGGTAGCGGGCTCGGGCGGCACGTTCCCGATGCAGATGCTTCCCCAGGCCTTCCAGGCGATCTATCCGTTCCTGCCCTTTGTCCACGCCGAAAACGCAATGCGCGCCGCGATGTTTGGTCTCTACGGCAACGACTTCTGGACCTGCCTGGGCACGCTCGCGCTGTTCATCATTCCGTCGCTTTTGCTGGGCCTCGTGTTGAGGCGTCCTATCATCCACCTCAACGAGTGGGTCGAGAAGAAGCTCGAGAGCACCAAGATCATGTAGCGGAGCCTAGCCGGTCGTGTTGCCTCGAGACGCGAACGGCACATACGCACGCCAACGGGCGCCAGCGACCAATCGTGTCGCTGGCGCCCCGTTTCTTTGCGGCTCGATATGGTCCGTCTTCTTTGAGGTAGACAGAGTCAGCTAATAGCAATATATGGCCGCTGGCAACTACGCCAGAGTCGGTCGTTTGCTGCAAACTGACGGCGGCGGCGTTTATTGCCCCATACACAATGAACTGCTTGGTCTACCCAATGAATGAGAGGTCAAGCTCGGCAGGCTCGCCGCCGCGAACGCCCAGCAGCAGGTACTCGTGGTTGCCCTTGGCGCCCGTGATAGCGCTCTCGCAGCAGCCCGCCACGGCAAGGCTAGCCTCATTGAGGCCCTGAGCCACGCGTTCCACGCAGGCGCGACGCACCTCGGGGCGGCGCACGACGCCGCCCTCCCCCACGTCCTCGCGAGCCGCCTCGAATTGCGGCTTCACCAGGGTAAGAAAACGCCCCTGCGGGCCCAAAAGCTCGCAGACGGCGGGCAGAATCGTCATGACCGAGGTAAACGACACGTCGCACACGGCCAGGTCATAGCTCCCACGGTTCTCGGCGGTGGGAACGTCGACGATGTTGGTGCGCTCGAGCAAGGTCACGCGCTCGTCCTGGCGCAGCGACCAGTCAAACTGCGCATAGCCAACATCGACAGACGTAACGTGAGCGGCCCCGCGAGAGAGCAGGCAATCGGTAAAGCCACCGGTTGAGCAGCCCACGTCAACGCAGGTAAGACCGGTAGGGTCAACACCAAAGAATTCGAGGCCGCGCTCGAGCTTAAGCCCGCCGCGGCTCACATAGGGAAGCGAACCGCGCACATGCAGCTCACAGCCGGGACGCACTTGCGTCCCGGCGCTGGTATAACGCATTGAAGGTCCCGAGACGTCGCCGGCCATAACGGCACGCATCGCGTCGTCGCGAGACCTAAAGTACCCCTGGGCAACGAGCTCCTCGTCGAGCCTACGCTTGCCCAAGGCTATTTGCCCTCGGAAGCAACAGTCGAGGAGTCGCCCTGCTCAGCGGCGTCGGAGCCGTTGGTCGAGACAGCATCGCCGTCCTCGGCGAAAGGAGAGGAATCGTCGCCTTCCCCCACAGGCTCGGCCAGGCGCTCGCGCTCCTCCGGCGAGAAGGCGGCCTTATCGACCAGGTCAACGGCACGCGTGCCCAGAGCGATGGCCTCGTCGAAAAGGTCGAGCGAGCGCTCGAGCGACGTGTTCTTGTCGCGCACGGCGCCAATGATCTCGTCGAGGCGCTGAGTCACGTCTGAGAAGCGCTCGTATCCCGAGGTGTCTGGACCCTTGGCCATCTGAGCTACTCGCCCTCGTTGGCCCAGGAGGGCACGTCGTCAGACGAAGAGCCAACGGAAGCGCCCTGCTCGGCGGCAGACTCGTTCTCATAGCCGTAGCCATCATCGTAGGCGGCGTTCTCGGCCTCCTGGCGAGCTCGCTCCTCGGCCTCGCGGGCAGAACGCTCAGCGGCCTCGGCGGCCTCCTTGGCAGCTCGCTCGCGGGCCACGGCCACAACGTCAACGCCCTCGTCGAGCTGGGCGGCGATGCGGCCGAGGATGCCGTTCACGAAGCGAGACGACTCATCGGAGCTACCAAAGTCCTTGGCGAGCTCAACGCACTCATCGATGCTCACCGAGACGGGCACCTCATCGTTGTGGAGCATCTCGTACAGGGAGATGCGCAGCAGGTTGCGGTCAGTCGCAGACATGCGCGAGAGGCTCCAGTTGCGCGTGGCGCCAGAGAGCACGTGGTCGAGGTCGCTGCGGCACTCGTCGGCACCGCGAGCGAGGAACTCGCCGTACTCGTCGAGCGGGCCGGGATCAACCGCGTACTCGCCAGCGAGCACGTCAGCGACGGAACGGCCACAGGCCTCGGCCTGGAACATGAGCTGCAGCGCCTGGCAACGGGCCAGCGTGCGCCCACCGATGTGGTGAGAACGAGAAGACAAGGCTACTCCTTGGGGAAGACGAGTTCGTCGATGCAGACGTCGATGCTCGAGACGCGCACGCCAATCTGGGCGTCGACGGCGGTGGCAACGGCCTCGCGCACGTCGGCGGCAAGCTTGGTGAACGGGTAGCCAAAGAAGACGGCGAGCCTCACAGTGATGGCAAGGGAGTCGTCCTCGGCAACCGTGGCCTCGACGGCATTGGTCGTCGGCTGGGGCTTGGAGGTCAGCATGGCGATGATGCCGCTCGCGATGTCCTTGCCGTAGACGGAGGCAACGCCCTCGACCTTCTCGGCCGCACCGCTCACGATCGTGGTGATGACGCTCTTGGAAACGCCCATGCCGGCGATTCTCAGCTCATTGCTCATGTCTGCCCCTTTCGAGGTGAATGAGCCCGCGCGCCGGATTGACGCGCGGGCAAGTGACGGGTGAAGCTAGACGCGGGCGACGAACTTGCCCTCGCGGGTGTCAACCTTGATGACGTCGCCCTCGTTGAGGTACATCGGGACCTGGATGACGGCGCCAGTCTCGATGGTGGCAGGCTTGCCACCGCCCTGGACGGTGTCGCCCTTGAAGCCCGGGTCGGTCTTCGTAATCTCAGCCTCGATGAACATGGGAGGCTGGACGGTCAGCAGGTCGTCATCGGCGTACATGAGCTGGCAGGTATCGTTCTCCTTGAGCCACTTGTAGTTCTCGCCGATGAAGTCCGTGGACACGGGAATCTGCTCGTAGGTGTCCATATCCATGAAGTAGTAGTTGTCGCCGTCATTGTAGAGGTACTGCATCTCCTTGGTGGAGAGCATGACGGAGTCGAACTTGGAGCCGGCGTTGCAGGTCTGGTCGCCGATAACGCGGCCGGAGCGCAGATCCTTGATCTTGTAGCGAACGAAGGCGCCGCCCTTGCCCGGCTTGACGTGCTGGAACTCAACGAGCGTATAGATCTTGTCCTTGATCTTGAGGCCCATGCCGTTCTTGAACTCGGCGGTGCTGATCTGCTGCATCTAAAGACTCTCTTCCTGTCTTGGCCCAACGGTGGCGGGCCACATACGTTCATGCATTTGGAAATTCTAGCATACCGAGCCTGTCGATTATGTGTAGCAGCAGCTACCAGCAGCAACGCACGCACGGGACGGACGGGCACGATTCCGCCCGAGATGGTTGAGAGAGACATGGCACTGGCCCCGCCAGTTAGAGCCTGCATTCGCAAGTGGCGAACGAAGGAGCGTCGAGCCCTCGTCAGGCATGACGCCACGGCATCCAGAGCGGGGACAAAAGACACGCCCCCTTGTCCCCGCTCCTCCATTGATGCAAGCAAGCACCCGCTTTTACGTGCTGGGAGGCTTCCTAGCACGTAAAAGCGGGTGCTCAAAGATTCGGACGCGTAAAAGCGGGTGCTCGATGGACCAGACGCGTAAAAGCGGGTGCTCGGTGGAGGCAGCAGTAGAACGATGGGCGCGGCAGGAGAAAAGCAGCGAGCGACCCCTATTTCTTGCGGTTCACGAGACTCTTGACGTTGCCCGGAATGCTCGCGACGCCGCGCTTGAGCACGCCAAAGAACGTGGGCGAGCGCACGAGCTTGTCGTCGCCGATGTGCTCGCGGATGGCGCGCAGCGTCTTCTTGTTGTCGCGCGTCGAGAACGAGAAGGCGTTGGTGTTAAGCGTGGTAAAGACGGCAAAGCGGGCAATCGTCTTGTCGTGGTTCATGACCGAGGCCGCGATGTGGTCGATGCACTCCCACGGAATCTGGATGTAGTCCTCGCGGTTGCGCTCGTTGTAGAACTCGAGTGCGCGGTCGCCTACCATCATGTCGCCATAGGTGGCGAGGCCCATGAAGGAGGTGGCCTTGATCGTGAGCTCGACCTTTGTGTTGAGTGACTGCGCCATGCGCCTCTCCTTGCCAAAGAGGGCGGGCCGCCCAGAGAACTGGAGGCGGCCCGCCCAGACTTACTTGTTGTGGCAACCGATTGCGCGGATGCCTCGCGAGCACATCTTACATGAAGCCGAGGAGACGGCCGATGATGCCCACGGCGAAGAGAGCCAGGATGATGACGATCGGGCTGACCTTCTTCTTGAGGAGCTTGCAGACCAGCAGGGTCAGGCACACGGCGGCAAGGCCGGGGATGAGCTGATCGAGGTTGGCCTGAAGCGTGGTGACCTTCATCTGATCAAGGGCGGTAGCACCGACGGAGTTGTACATCGTCAGCGCTTCCTTGATACCCTCGGAACCGGAAGGCAGGCTAGCCCAGTCGATAAAGGCGCCAGCAGACTGCTTGACCGTGGAGACGATCGGGGTGAAGGAAATGGACACCCAGCGCTCGACCAGGGCACCGATGATGAACATACCCAGGATGGAAGCGCCCTCGGTGACCTTGCCCATCAGACCACCGGAGAGGTCCTTGGCGATGGAGGAGCCGACCTTGTAGCCAAACTCCTGCGTGTACCACTCAAACGCCATACGAATGACGTTCCAGGCCACGAAGAACAGAATCGGGCCGAGGATGGAGCCGCCCAGCGCGAGGGACGCGCCGAGGGCGCCGAGAATCGGGCGCACAGTGAACCAGAACACGGGGTCACCAACGCCGGCCAGCGGGCCCATCATGCCAACCTTGACGCCCTGGATGGCGGCGTCGTCAACGGGAGCACCGTTGGCGCGCTCCTCCTCGAGGGCCAGGGTCACGCCGATAACCGGGCTGGAGACGTAGGGGTGCGTGTTGTAAAACTCGAGGTGACGCTTGAGGGCGGCAACCTGGTCTTCCTTGGCCGGGTAGAGCTTCTTGATCGCGGGGATCATCGAGTAGCACCAGCCGCCGTTCTGCATGCGCTCGTAGTTCCACGAGCCCTGCAGGAACTGATGACGCCACCAAACCTTCTTGCGGTCAGCAGAGGTAAGTTCGATCTTGTCCTGTGCCATGTCAGTCACTCTCCCTTCCTACTCGTAGTCGTTCAGGATGTCGCCGAGCGGGTCACCGGAGCCGCCGCCGTTACCACCCTGCTTGGCCATGTCCTTAAGGCCAAGGTAGATGAGGGCGAGCGAGATGCCGATGAGGCCAAGGGCGATGAGCGTGAGCTCGGAGATGGCGGCGAGGACGAAGCCGAGGATGAAGAACGGCCAGACCTCCTTGGTCGCCATCATGTTGATGACCATGGCGTAGCCGACTGCGGCGACCATGCCACCGCCGACGGCCATGCCGCCGGACAGCCAAGCGGGCATAGCGTTGAGGGCGCTGGTGACGGCCTCAGCAGGAATGACGCAGAGCAGCGCGGCCGGAATGGCAATACGAACACCCTGCATCAGGATGGCAACAACCTGCCAGACCTCGATGCCCTTGAAGTCGCCCTTCTCGGCGCAGGCGTCCATCGCGTGGACGATGGCGGTGGCGAGGGTACGGCAGATCATCGTAAGGAACAGGCCAGCGACGGACAGCGGGATGGCCAGGGCCACGGAGGTGTTGATCGCGGTCTGGGCGTCGGCGTTGCCACCGTTGAGGGCCAGCACCATGAGGATGGCGGAGGCGACGGAGGCGAGAGCGGCGTCCGGGGCAACGGCAGCGCCGATGTTGGCCCAGCCAAGGGCAATCATCTGAAGCTGGCCGCCGAGGATGATGCCCTCCTGCAGGTGACCACTAACGAGGCCAATGAGCGTGCAGGCCACCAGAGGCTGGTGGAACTCAAACTCGTCGAGAATACCCTCCATACCAGCCAGGAGGGCAACAATGACGATGAGAATGATCGTGATTGGAGACATGAGTCAAACCCTCCCTTACTTCTGAGCGGCCAGATCGGCCTTTACCTTCTTGAGCATGGCGTCAATGTTCTCGGAGCTGTCGGACGGAACCTTGCGGACCTCGAACTCAACGCCGAGGCTCTTGAGCTCCTCGATCGCCTTGACGTCGTCGGCGCCCATGGCGACGGCGTTGGTCACGACGACCTTGCCCACGGAGTGCGCCATCGAGCCGATGTTGACCTTCTTGATGTCGACACCGCCCTTGATGGCAGCAAGCAGATCCTGGGGGTTCTCGAAGAGAAGCATGACCTTGGTAGCACCAAAGCGCGGATCCTTCGTGACCTCGATCATCTTGCTGATGGGCACGACGTTGGCCGGAACTCCCGGGGGCGCGGCCTGCTCGATCATCGTCTTGCGCAGGTCGTCGTGGGCGACGCCATCGGAGACGACGATGATGCGGTCAGGGGCGATCGTCTTGGTCCACGTCGTGGCAACCTGGCCGTGAAGCAGGCGCGTGTCGATGCGGACGTGAGCGATCTTGATGTGACCGTCACCAAGGACCGTACCCGGGGCAATGGCGCCAGCCTTGGCAACCGGAGCCGCAGCCGCAGCCGCGGGCTCGAGCGCCTCGGGAAGGACGCGCACGCCCTTGCGACCCTCGCCAACCAGGTGAGCCGCGATCTCATGCGCGGTCTTCGACGCATCCATGCGCGCCGAGTAGGCCTCGATGAGCATCGGCAGGTTCAGACCCGTGACGATGGCCCAGGTGTCGTGACCCTTGATGAGGGCGCTCGTCTGGTTGAACGGCGTGCCTCCCCAAAGGTCAACCAGGAACAGGACCTGCTCCTGGTCCTCGAGTTGGCTTACCGCCTCCTCGAGCTTGGCCCTGAAGTCATCAGGACCCATGGAGGGCTCGAGGCTCACGACCGCGACGTTCTCCTGGTCACCAAAGACCATGGAGCCCGTCTGCCGGACGCCCGCCGCAAGCTCGCCATGACTTGCTAGGACAATCCCTACCATTCCTACCTCCCATGCAGTAATGGGGTAAACGAACGGGACAGGAGAAATAATAAGTGGATGGGCGTGAGTTGTGGACAAATCGTTTGTCAACGGTGGTTTTTTAGTTGGTTCAATCTTTAATATCGTGCGCATATATAATGCGCACCGTTTCCACTATGTAATCGAAATACTTACCAAAATAGGCTGCTTATACGGATAAGTATTGACCACATAACGTTACCGGTAGGTAATCTGCAAAACATAACGCTACCGTTCATCGATTATTTTGGCAAGTTAGAAGAAAGGCACCGGGCAATTGGCAATATCGCCATGCGCCCGGTGCCTTTTGTCAAGAAGTCGATATGCCTTCTTGACCAAACAATGAGCTAGAACTAGCAGGGAATGACGGTGAGCTCGTGCGGGGACTCGGTGAAGGGCTCGTAGCCGTCCTCGGTGACCAGGCCAAAGTCCTCGAGGCGAATACCAAACTTGCCCGGCAGGTAGATGCCCGGCTCGATGGTAATGACCGCGCCCGCGGGGATGGGCTCGGTGTTGCGGCGGTTGAAGTTGGGTTCCTCGTGGATCTCGACGCCCACGCCGTGGCCCAGGCCGTGCTTGTAGTAGTCGCCGTAGCCGGCGTCGCTGATGACCTTGACCGAGTGGTCGTAGACGTCCTTGCCGATGACGCCCGCACAGGCCATGGCGGCGCACTCCTCATGGGCCTGGCGCACGACGCCATAGACGTGGCGCTGCTCCTCGGAGGGCTCGCCCACGCACACGGTACGCGTCATGTCGGCGTGGTAGTCGGCCACGGTGGCGCCGTAGTCCATGACGATCATGTCGCCCTTCTCGACCACGCGCGGGCCCGGCTGGGCGTGCGGGTTGGCGCCGTTGGGGCCGCTCGCGATGATCGTGCCAAACGACAGGCCGTCGGCGCCATGGGAGAGCATGTAGTTCTCGAGCTCGGCGCGGATCTGCTGCTCGGTGACGCCCGGCTTGATGTAGCCGCAGATGTGGCGGAAGGCGGCATCGGTCACGCGCTGGGCGGCACGCATGAGCTCGACCTCCTCGGCATCCTTGACGGCACGGGCGCGGATGAGGTCGCCGTGCAGGCGCGGCAGGGCGGGCGCCACAGAGCGGGCGGCGAGGGCAACCTGAAGGGCGTCGTAGAACTCGAGCGTGCAGGTGTCCTCGACGGCCACGACGCGGGCGCGGGCCTCGACGATGCGGTCGGCCGCCCACTCCTCGGCGCCAACGATCGTCTGGTCGAGCTCCCAGGCGGTGTCCGCGCCCAGGCGCTCGCAGAAGGTGTTGTAATAGCGCGAGTCTGTGTGGAGCATCTGGCGCGTGGGCGTGATGACGGCGGTGTGGGCCACCTCGTCGTCGAACGTGCGCTCGCAGCCGGTGAGCCAGCGCAGGTCCGGGTTGTTGCGCAGAATCACGGCGTCATAGCCGCGCTCCTCCATGATGGCGCGCAGCTTCGCCACGCGCACGGCACATGCCTTCTCGTCTGCCATGTCTGTCCTTTCGACGAATGGGACAATAGGTGCCTGGCATCTATTGTCCCAGGTATGGGAACCAAAGTAAGAATGCGTGGCGAGAGGAGCGGCTCTCTCGCCTTGGGCGCGGCGTTAGGCCTCGCGGGCGCGGCGGCGGGCCAGCTTACGGCGCGACTTGCACCAGGCACCCAGGTGCTCGGCGATCATGTCGTCCTCGAGCGAAGTGAAGCGCACGCGGCCAAAGCCGAGCGGCAGCGGGATCATGCAGCGGTTCGAGCGCTGAAGCTCGTCTGCCTTGAGCGCGGCGGCGAGTTCGACGGGGTCGAGCGCGCAGGCGACCTCGGCAAGGCCGAACTTCTCGAGCAGGGCGTCCTGGGTGAACACGAAGTCGACCAAGGCCTCATCGGGCGCCTGGCGTGCGGCGGCAAGGCGGGCCGAGATGCGCAGTGCCTCGGCGAAGAGGCGCGCGGTGCCGGGCCTCTCCTCGACGAGGAAGCGCTCGTCGGCGGCAGGGGCGCCGTCGAAGGCGCGCTCGAGGGCACGGCCCACGCAGCGGCCGTAGAGGATGCCCTGACGCATGGCGAGGGCACTCGAGGAGGCCACGCGGGCGCGCGCCTTCGTGACGTCGAGGATGGCGTCGACGAGCTCGGCCTCGCGGGCCGCGATGATGCCGTCGGCGCGGACGCACAGCTCGGAGAAGGAGTTCTCCCCCGCCGCGACGCAGCCGGCGACCATCACGGCGCGACCCATGAGCTCGCCATCCGCGTCGCGGCCCGCAGCCATGACCGAAGGGTCGCAGATGGCGAAGCGCGCGTTGCCGCGGCACGAGAGCATCTCAGGCGCGCCGGGGGCGTCGATGGCGCGTGGCGTCACGGTGACGTCGACCGCGCCGTCGAGCGTCGTGGGAACGGCCACGACGGGCGAGCCGGTGTGCCAGGTGGCCCCGGCGAAGATCGCGGCGGAGATGACGTCGGCGTCGCCCACGACGACAACCGGGTCGTCGGCCGTAACGCGCGCCCCACTCATTGCCTCGTAGAGGTGCTGCACGCAGGCAAGGCTGCGGCTCGCGCGGCCCGCCACGGCGCTCGTGATGCTCACGGTAAAGCCCTGGTCGACGAGCAGCCTGCGGCAGCGCTCGACCAGCTCGGCGTCGGCGTCCTCGCCCTGGACGAGAAGGGCGCGGCAGGGCTTGCCGGCCGCGATCTTGGCAGCCTGGCCCAGCTGCTCGAGGGCGCCCGTACCCACGCGCATGTCGCACGAGCCCGTACGCATCACGATGGACTGGCGGCGCACGACAGGCGCCGGCTCGGGCGCAGCAGCCGGCGCCTCGGGCTGCTCGGACACCTTAGCCTCGCTCGTCTCGTCACTCATAGCAGTCCCCTTTCCCAGAGCAGCCCCGCCACGTCATAGGCAACCTGCTCGAACGTCTTTCCAGAGATAGAAACGCGGTAGTCGGCCGCCTCCTCGTAGAGCGGGCGGCGGTGCGCGTAGAGCGCGCGGGCGTGCTCGAGGTCTCCCAGGTCCGGGCGCTTCTCGGGCCGGCGGATCTGGCGCAACGAGTCCTCGAGAGTGCCGTCGAGATAGACGATGCTGCCCATCTCGTGCATGATGCGGGCGTTATCGGGCCCCTCGACGATGCCGCCGCCGCAACTCACCAGCAGGCTCTGGCGGCTCCTCAGGCTCTCGAGCGAGCGCGTCTCGGCACGGCGGAAGGCCGCCTCACCACGCGTCTCGAAGATGCGCGCCACGCTCTCGTGCAGCTCGCGCTCGACCATGCGGTCGACGTCGACGAACGAGCGATGGAACATGTTGCCGAGGTTGCGCGCGACCGTCGTCTTGCCGGCACCGAGAAAACCGATGAAGAAGACGTGGTCACAGCCGCGGTGGCCAAGACCCGCGCTGTCCTTGTCCATGTGTGAGGCCACCTCCCCCGCTCGCAAAGAGCACTGCCGGCACCCGTGACGGCGAGCCGGCAGTACGACCACAGCAATACATGAGATTCTAGCGCAGCGAGGGCGCAAGACCTATTGGACAAGCCTGCCAAGAAGCGCAGCGAGGGCGCACGACCTAACGGAGGAGGGCCACGACGAACGCGCAGGCGAACGCGAGCGTGAGCCACGGCGCCATGGCGAAGGTGCGCTCGCGACGGATACAGGCATAGAGTGCCCCGCCCAGGCACGCGGCAGCCAGGGCTGGCACCACCCACCAGCCCAGTGCGCACGCCCAGGCGGCCATGTACTTGACGTCGCCAAGCCCCAGGCCCACCCACCCCCAGACCGCGCGGTAGGCGCCCACGGCGGCCACGCCAAGCAGCAGCCTG
>NZ_CATVTL010000009.1:0-65197 GCF_958346945.1 uncultured Parolsenella sp. | reverse complement strand
CCTCGGCTGCACGCGGTTGGGCCTAGTGCATCCGCCAATCGCTTGATGGCTCGCCACCACGACCCCAACCGTACCAACTCCGACCAGCACCCCCTCCCCGCAGCCTCGGCTGCACGCGGTTGGGCCTAGTGCATCCGCCAATCGCTTGATGGCTCGCCGCTGCACGCAAATCGGCCTAGTGCATTTGGCTCCTGGGCCGCTCGCCCCTCTCCGCTAATACACATTCCGGTTTTGCGAGCAACACACGCGTGGCAACTGCCCTCCCCTAATACACTTGCCCCAGAAACGGGCAGCCCGGTCTCCAGCCCACTCTCATCCGCTAATACACTTGACTGATTTGGGTGCAGCGCCAGGCCCACTGTCCTCGCCCCCTAATACACTTGCCCGTCATAGGTGCAGCACCGGACTCGCCGCCCTTCTCCCCTAATACACCTCGTCGACTTCCGCGCAGCATGGCATGCGCGTCCTGCCTGCGCCTACAGGGCCTCGTGGTTGACAAGCATGTGCGCCCCGCAGCATGGCGCGCGCCCCATTGAAGCGGAGCAACGAGCCCGCCGAGGGCGCCGCATCCATGGCACAGCCCTCCGTGCCGCACGCCTCTGACGCTTGTTAGATTTCTGACAGGTCATCATCGTTGTTAATAACTCGAAACGATTACTGTCCCCAAAGCTTTGGGCTGCACGAGACCCTTCTGGGCCACAGGATCACGGGGACACAAATTCCCCTGGCGCCATCTTCTCCAATCCTCCACTGTCAGATTTGTGTTAGGCGCCATCTACCAGCAGTTTTTATCGTGCGATGTTCCATTTTTGCACCATGCAATTTCGTCAAGATATTCCATCGACACCCAGGCAGCGCGATGTTACCGTCTGCCCATGGACACCTGCATCTCGCACGATACGGCGCTGCGCTGGCTGCTCGCCAATCCCAACCCCCTTGCCAGCGGCCTGGGACGTCGTTGCGCCGCCTCACTGCCAAACCACGCCCCCTCGCGCGGCGACGCCCCGCTCATCGCCGCGGCGCTTGCACTCGATGAGGGCCAGCCCATGGACGTGCTCGTCGCAAGCCGCGGCAAGCGGCCCCAGTCGGGGCGCTATGTCGGGCACATCGGCAAGGATCCCCTTCCCACGGGGTCTTTCATCTCGCTTGACCGAGCATGCAAGGGACTCGCCATCGTCTCCCCCGAGCTGCTCTTTGTCGAGATGGCCCGCTCACACAAGCTCGTAGACCTCATCGCCATTGGCTATGCGCTCTGCTCCGGATACCGCCTGGTGGGCGAGAACGGCGACGTCATGACGCGCGAGAAGAACGACAAGCCCCTCACCTCGGTCGAGAGGCTTGGCAACTATCTTGACCGCGCCGGCACCATGCGAGGCAAGACCGCAGCGCGGCGAGCTCTTCGCCACATTGCCAACGGGTCGCTCTCGCCCAGGGAATCGAGCCTGGCGATGAGCCTGTCGCTCCCGCTCAACCTGGGAGGCTATGCCCTCGGGATAGTCGAGATGAATCGCAGCGTAATGGTTCAAACGAAGACGAGCGCAGACGGCAGGGCCATACGCGAGGCTCGCCGACCCGACGTGGTCATAACGGCCCGAAGGCGCGGAGGCGAGCTTGCTCACGCCGCAATTGACTACGACTCGGACACGCATCACCTCGACGCCAAGAAGCGCGAGAGGGACACCGTGAGGAGAAACGACTTCCAGGCATCGCTCGGCATGCCCTACTTCACGCTCACCACAAAGCAGGCGACGGACTACGTTGCCTTCGAGAAGTTCGTCCACACGGTGCGTAGGTCCCTGGGAATCCGCAACAGGCTCTTCGCTCGCGCAGAGAATGACGAGGAGCGGCTCGAGGCAATTCGACACCAGCAGTTTAAGCTCTGGCTGAGGTTCCTCTCCTCGGCGGCCGTCACGGTAGGAAGGACGCTGTAGGTCCAGCACGCCACCGGTGCCCGCATTGGTAGACAGGAAGTTGTAGGGCCGACGCGCGCTGCACGTCTTTTGGCGTAGCGCGTTCTCCACCAGATGAAGGGCACGGCGCTGCACGTCATTAGGCGTAGTGCATTGGACGGAAGGAAGCCAGCTGCACGCTAAACGGCCTAGTGCATTGGTCGGGGAGATACACCACACCGATTTAAGTACAGCAACCAGACGGAGCCGCCTGCAGAGAACGCACGAGGCCCATCTGCGTGCAGCGTCCGCCCAAGTCCGCGAGCCATAGACACACCAAGATCAACTACGTGCACCCATAGGCCGAGAAGGACCCACTCACGCCACGCATCATCCGCACGCGCCAGCGCGCAACGCACGTCACCCGCCAACGCCCACACACCACGCATCGCCCGCACGCGCAGCGCGCCGCCCGCGCGCAACATAAAACGCCCCTTGCCGCGAAGCCGCGGCAAGGGGCGAAACGTACGCTACAGCTCGATCGAGGAGCCCTTGATGGGGTGATCGGCCGCAAAGTGGCAGGCGCAGAAGTGGCCGGGGGCCATCTCGCGCAGCACGGGGCGCTCCTGGGAGCAGATCGCCTGCGCGATGGGGCAGCGCGTGTGGAAGCGGCAGCCGCTCGGCGGGTTGATCGGTGAGGGCGGGTCGCCCTTGAGGATGATGCGCTTGCGCGAGTGCTGCACGTCCGGGTCCGGGATGGGCACGGCCGAGAGAAGCGACTGCGTGTAGGGGTGGTTCGGCTCAGCGTAGAGGCTCTTCCAGTCGGAGACCTCCATCATGTTGCCGAGGTACATCACGGCCACGCGGTCTGAGATGTGCTGCACCACGGACAGGTCGTGGGCAATGAACAGGTAGGCAGTGCCGTACTGCTTCTGGAGGTCCTTCAGCAGGTTGAGCACCTGGGCCTGGATCGAGACGTCAAGCGCCGAGACGGGCTCGTCGCAGATGATGAGCTTGGGCTTGAGCGCGAAGGCGCGGGCGATGCCCACGCGCTGGCGCTGGCCGCCGGAGAACTCGTGCGGGTAGCGGTTGATGTGCTCAGGGTTGAGGCCCACGATGTCGAGCAGCTCGCGCACGTAGTCCATGCGCTGGTCCTTGTCGGGCATCTCGCCGTGGATGACGAGCGGCTCGGAGACGATCTCGCCGATGGTCATGCGCGGGTTCAGGCTCGCATAGGGGTCCTGGAAGATGAACTGCATGTCGTGGCGAACAGCCTTGAGCTGCTTCTTGTTCATCCCGGACATGTCCTGGCCGTCAAAGACGACCTTGCCGCTCGTGGGGTGCGTGAGGCGCATGATGCAGCGGCCCGTCGTGGACTTGCCGCAGCCGGACTCGCCCACGAGGCCAAACGTCTCGCCGGGGTAGATGTCGAAGCTGATGTCGTCGACGGCCTTGACGCTCTTCTTCTCCTTCGAGAAGACGCTCGAGTCGACGGGGAACTCCTTGCACAGGTGCTCCACGTGAAGCAGGGGCTCGGTCATTTACGCCTCCCCTCCCTTCGTGGCATCGGCCGCGGCGCGCGTGCGCGAGTTCGCGGGCGCGTTCTTGCGAACGAACTCCGCGTCCATGGAGTAGTGGCAGCGCGCGTAGTGTCCGGTCTCGGTCGTGTAGGTCTCGGGACGCTCGGAGCGGCACTTGTCCGTGGCGTACGGGCAGCGCGGAGCGAACGAGCAGCCCTTCGGCAGGTTCACGAGTGAGGGCGGGTTGCCCTTGATGGGCGTGAGCGGCTTCTTCTCGTCGGTGACCTGCTCGGGGATGGAGCGCACGAGGCCCCAGGTGTAGGGGTGGATCGGGTTGTAGAAGATCTCCTCGGCGGTACCGAACTCAACGGGACGGCCAGCGTACATGACCATGATCTTATCGGCCACGTCGGCCACGACGCCAAGGTCGTGCGTGATCATGACGATCGCGTTGCCGTTCTTCTCCTGCATCTCCTTCATGAGCTCGATGATCTGTGCCTGGATCGTCACGTCGAGGGCCGTCGTGGGCTCGTCGGCGATGAGGATGTCGGGGTCGCAGGCAAGGGCCATGGCGATCATGACGCGCTGGCGCATGCCGCCGGAGAACTGGTGCGGGTAGTCCTTGACGCGCTGCTCGGGGTTGGGAATGCCAACCATGTCGAGAAGCTCGACAGCGCGCTTGGTGGCCTGCTCCTTGGTGTAGCCGCGGTGCAGACGCAGGCCCTCGCCGAGCTGGCGGCCGATGGTGTAGACCGGGTTCAGCGACGTCATCGGGTCCTGAAAGACCATGGCAATGTCGTTGCCGCGGATCTGCTGCATCTCGCGCTCGCTCATCTTGAGCAGGGACTTACCACGGTAGCGAACGTCTCCGCCCTCGATCTTGCCCGGGGGCATCTCAATGAGGCCCATGATCGTCATGGCCGTCACGGACTTGCCCGAACCGGACTCGCCCACCACGCCGAGGGTCTCGCCGCGGTCGAGCGTGTAGGTCACGCCGTCGACGGCCTTGACCACGCCGTCGCCCGTGTGGAAGTACATCTTGAGGTCGTCGACCTCGAGCAGGTGGCTACCCTCGGGAACCGGCTGGTTCTTGAGGTCGAGCTCGGGCTCGACTGCCTTCTTCTTACCGAATGCCATCTAGCATCACGCGTCCTTCATCTTGACGTCGAGCGCATCGCGCAGGCCGTCACCGAGCAGGGTGAAGGCGAGCACCGTCGAGAGGATTGCAAGGCCGGGCATGATCATGAGCCACGGCTGCGTCTGCAGGAATGTCTGGCCGTCCTGGATCATGATGCCCCAGGAGGGCGTGGGCGGCGTGACGCCCATGCCGAGGTAGGACAGCGCACTCTCGGTGAGGATGGCGCCGCCGATGTTCATCGTGGCGTAGACCACGATGGAGGCCACGGAGTTGGGGAAGATGTGGCGTGCGATGATGCGCAGGTCCGACGCGCCCATGGCGCGCGCAGCGTCCACGTAGTCGTTCTCCTTGACCGACAGGATCGCCGAGCGGAACACGCGGGCGATGGAGGGCCAGCCGAGCACGCCGATGGCGATGAACACGTTCTGGATGCCCTGGCCCATGACGGCGAGCATCGTGATGACGAACAGCGTGTAGGGAATCGCCAGGAACATGTCGGCCAGGCGCATGATGATCGTGTCGAACCAGCCACCGTAGAACGCGGCAAGCGCACCCATCACCAGGCCGATGCCCGTGGAGATGAGCGTGGCGATGACGCCGACGGTGAGCGAGACGCGCGAGCCGTAGATGACGCGGACGAGCTGGTCGCGGCCCGTGGCGTCGGTGCCGAACGGGTGCTCGGGCGAGGGCGGCAGCTTGGAGCTCTGAGCCACCGTGGTGGTGTCGATGTCGGTGGGCGAGCCGAGCAGCTGCGGGGCCCACAGGTCTGCCGTGAGCGCGACGAGGACCACGAAGATGATCCAGACGGCGCCGATGACGGCGAGCTTGTTCTTCTTGAGACGCTTCCAGGCGTCGCTCCACAACGTGCGCGTGGGAGCGGCCTCCTCGGCGTCGGCCTTCTCGCGCGAGGCCTTGAGGGCGTCGGAGAAGGCGCCGGACTGCTCCTGCTGATCGTCAGAAGCCTGCGGCTTGTTGTTCTCAGTCATGTCTCTCCTCCCCTAGCCCTCGTCCTTGGGCGCGCCAAAGCGGATGCGCGGGTCAAGGAAGGCGTAGCTGATGTCGACGAGCAGGTTGATCACCATGACGACGATGACGATGACCGTGACGCCGCCCAGGACGATGGGCCAATCACGCTGGGTCACGGCACGGTAGATCTCATAGCCAACGCCGGGCCAGTTGAAGACCGTCTCCGTGAGAATGGCGCCGGCGAGCATGCCGCCAAAGTCGATGCCGATGTAGGTGACGACGGGGATGAGTGCGTTCTTGAGCGCGTGGTGCCAGATGATGGCGCTGCGGGAGAGGCCCTTGGCCTTCGCCGTGCGGATGTAGTCTTGGTTGAGCACCTCGAGCAGCTGCGAGCGCATGATGCGCGCCGTGTAGGCCGTGGAGACCGCGGCGAGCGTCACGGCGGGCAGGATGTAGTGGACCCAGCTCTCGAACTCGGAGTTGGAGCCGCCCGCACCCGAGATGGGCAGGTAGAACGCGCCGTCAGTGGCGTTCTTCAGGAAGACGCCAAAGAACAGCTGGAGCAGCATGCCGAGCCAGAAGGCAGGCATTGCCACGAGGACGGACGTGACGAGCGTCACGAGTACGTCCCAGAACGAGTAGCGCTTGATGGCGGAAACCATGCCCGCGCCTATGCCGACAACCGCCTCGATGAGGATGGCGACGATGGCCAGCTTCACCGTGTTGGGGTACTTGTCGGCGAGAATGTCGGCAACCTTGAGGTTGCGCGTGTACGAGGTGCCGAGGTCTCCATGGAGCAGGTCGTTCATGTAGGTGAGGTACTGCTTCCAGAGGGGCGTCGGGATGGTGTCGCCGTTCTCGTCATAAATCGGCTTGTTGTTCTCGTCCGTCTCGATGAGCCCATTGGAGATGCGAATCTGCAACTCGGTCTCAGGCGTTACCTGCTTGCCGCCGGTGATGATCTTCACCGGGTCGCCGGGCACGATGGCCTTCATGGCGAACAGAATCATCGTCACGCCAATGAAGACGGGGATGAACTGCAGGACGCGCTTGAGTATGTACTTTCCCATGCGTACAACTCCTGTCGTGGGTCCGGGTACGCGCCCCTTGCGCGGGGCGGACCCCCTACTGGCAACGGGGCACCTCGGAGGATGCCCCGTTGCCGTATGCGGGCGCTTGCCCGCGGGTGTCTAGCAAAAATGCCAGCTCAGAGCCTATGTTTAGGCGCTCAGCTCGACCGTGCTCATGTCGCAGAGCTTCTGCGGGTCCACGTAGAGGGACTTGACGCGCTGCGAGCAGACCATCTGGTGCTTGTAGTAGAACAGCGGGATGACCGGCATGTCCTCGGCGATGAGCTTGTCGACCTCCTGGTACTTGGCGACGCGGTCGTCATCGGAGGCGATGGCGCGGGCTTCGAGCAGGCTCTTGTCGACGTCGGCGTTGGAGTACTGGCCGTAGTTGTTGTCGCCACCGGTCACGAACAGCGGGTACAGGAAGTTGTCCATGATCGGGTAGTCGGCAATCCAGCCCAGACGGCCGACCTGGAAGTCGGCGTTGGGGTAGGTGTTGGAGAGGATGGAGGCCCACTCGGCAGTGTTCGAGGAGGTCTCGATGCCCAGGGCGCTCCAGTCGGCCATGACCATCTCCATGACGGCCTTGTGGTCACCGTCGAGGTTGTAGGTCAGGGCAATGGAGAGGTTGCGCTTGCCGTTGGCATCGGCCGGGTACTTCTCGTCCAGGATCTTCTTGGCGGCGTCAACGTCATAGCGGGAGTCGGCCCACTCGTTCTCGACGTAGCCCTTGATGCCGGGCGGGACGATGCCGCCGGCCGGCTCGCGGGTGCCCTCGAAGACGGTGTCGCAGATGGCCTGACGGTTGATGGCCAGGGACAGGGCGTGACGCAGGTCCTTGTCCTTGAGCTGCTCGTCATTGACGTTGAACATGAGGTAGTAGATGGAGAGCTCGTCGCCCGTCAGGACCTCCTTGCCCGTGGTGGCCGTGTAGCCGTCCTCGGACTCGCCGTACTGGGAGATGGCGTCCTTGAGCTGGGTGGTGGGCACCTGGGCGACGTCGAGGTTGCCGGCCTGGAACTCGGTGTAAGCCGTCTGGACGTCCTTCTGGATGTTGAAGTGAATGCCGTCGAGCTTGGCCTTCTCGCCGTAGGAGTAGTCGTCGAAGCGGACCAGATTGATCTGCTGGCCGTCCTCCCACTTGCCGTCCATCTTGAACGGGCCGTTACCCACGGGGGCGAAGAAGAACGTGTCGAAGTCCTCGAGAGCGCAGTCAGGCACGGGCGAGAGCGCCGGGTGCATGCAGACGTAGGGGAAGTCGGCGTAGGCCTGGGAGAGCTTCACGACGAGGGTGTCGTCGTCGGGGCAGGTGACGCCCTTGAGCTCGGTGGCGTCGCCGGCGGAGAGCTCGGAGTAGCCGTCGACCATGGCGAGGTGATAGCCAATCGCGGAGGCGTGCTCTGTGGAGGTGTTGGGGTTCAGGATACGCTCCCAGCCCTGCTTGAAGGACTTGGAGGTGACGGTGGTGCCGTCGTGGAACTTGGCGCCCTTCACGAGGTGGAAGGTGAACTCGTCGGCGGCGTCGTTGACGTCCCAGGACTCGGCGGCAAGGCCCACGAGCTCGTTCTTGGTGAAGTCATAGGTGGTGAGGGCGTCAAAGAGCTGGTAGCCCACCATCATGCCCTGATCCTCCTCGAGGTCATACGGGTCGATGGCGCTCGGGTTGTTGATGTAGTAGCTCAGAGTGCCACCCTCGGCGGCGGAGCCGGAAGCGGCGCTGGTGTCTCCACCCTTCTTGCCGCAGGCGGCGAGCGCGGCCATGGCGCTGGCGGCCAGGCCACCCTTCACGAACGTGCGACGGTTCATCGTAGGCTGGGTCATAATGCCTCCCTATGTTGCGATGCCCTGTCAGGCGACCCGTGCGCCTGGGCTCCAGAGCATCTCGAATGTGGGCGGGGAGGTCCTGGCCTTCTCGGCGTCTATGCAGCCGCCCGGCGCGCGCGGCGCCTAACTGAGCTTGGCAAGAGTCCCCGCTTGCAAACTTGTCATGTGATTATCCGATATTGGATGGTGGGCGGCAACCTGAACGGACGCTTTAGCGCAGTAAAGGAAACAATTTGAAACAGACTAGAAACAAAGGGCGCGCCTCCCCCGCGGGAGACGCGCCCATGCGTTCGATATGTGCCGCGGCGACTAGCCGAGCGAGGAGACCGTGCCCAGCGGGTAGGTGAGCATGAAGATGACGATCGTGGCCATGAAGATGACGGCCGCGATGACGGTGAGGCGGTCGAGGTTCTTCTCCCACACGCCCGAGCCGGCGTTGGCGTTGTACATGGAGGAGGCGATCATGTCGGACACGCCGGTGCCCTTGCCGGAGTGCATGAGCACCAGGACGATGAGGGCGACGGCGGAGATGGCCCAAGCCACCAGAAGGATCGTGTTGAGAGGACCCACAGTTGCTCCTTTAGGGAGAAGTTACATTCATGCAAATGATGAGGATAGCACAAGTTGGCACATTAGCCTCGGGGACAAAAGACCCGTCCCTCTGTCCCCAGGCTGTATGGAATAGGGCCGCTACCAAATCAAGCGGCAGCGGCCCTAAAGGTGAAGCAAAAGACGGAGCTCGGAGGCTACTCCTCGGTGGCGAGCACGCGGCCCGTCATCTGCTTGGAGGGCTCTAGGCCCGCAAGCGTCAGCATCGTCGGGGCGATGTCGGACAGGCGACCGTCCTCGATGCCCGTGAGCTTGGCGGCCGGGTCGGCCACGATGAAGGGCACGCGGTTCGTGGTGTGGGCCGTGAACGGGTGCTTCTCGCCGTTGACCACGTCAAACATGTGGTCGGCATTGCCGTGGTCGGCCGTGATCAGCGCAAAGCCGCCCTTGGCGAGAATCGCCGGGACAACCTTGGACAGCGCGGTGTCGACGGCCTCGACGGCCTTGACGGCGGCTTCGAACACGCCCGTGTGGCCAACCATATCGCAGTTGGCGAAGTTCACGATGTAGAAGTCGGCGCGGTCCTCGTTGATGGCCTCAACCAGCTTCTTGGTGACCTCGGGGGCGCTCATCTCGGGCTTGAGGTCATACGTGGCGACCTTGGGGCTCGGCACGAGCACGCGCTCCTCGCCGGGCTTGGGATCCTCGATGCCGCCGTTGAGGAAGAACGTCACGTGGGCGTACTTCTCGGTCTCGGCGGTGTGCAGCTGCTTCAAGCCGTTCTCGGCAATGACGTCGGCCAGGACCTCCTCGGGGAAGGTCTTGGGGAAAGCAACCTCGACGTCGAACGTCGGGTCGTACTCGGTAATCGTGACGAAGTGCGACAGGGCAATCTGCTCGCGCTCGAAGCCGTCAAAGCCCTTGTCGGTGAAGACGCGGGTCATCTGGCGGGCACGGTCGGGGCGGAAGTTGAAGAAGATCACCGCGTCGCCGGCAGCCACGCCCTCGTTGTGGGCGGCAAACGGCTCGATGAACTCGTCGCCGCGCGGGTCCTTCTCGTAGTAGGCCTTGATGCCCTCGACCGGGCAGGTGTCCTCGGCGGCCGGCGTGACGATGACGTCGTAGGCGCGCTTGATGCGCTCCCAGCGGTTGTCGCGGTCCATGGCCCAGTAGCGGCCCGACACGGTGGCGACGCGGGCGTCGACGCCGGTCTTGGCAGACAGGTCCTTGAGGAAGTCGCAGAACTCGGCCATGTAGCCGGCACCGGACTGCGGGTCGACGTCGCGGCCGTCCATGAAGGCGTGGACGCGAACGCACTTGACGCCGCGCTCGGCGGCCATCTTGGCGAGCGCCTCGACGTGGCTCATGTGCGAGTGCACGCCGCCCGGGCTCATGAGGCCCATGAGGTGCAGGGTCTTGCCAGAGGCCTTGACGTCGTCCATGGCCTTGACGAAGACCTCGTTCTCGGCGATGGAGCCGTCCTTGATGGCGTTGTTGATGCGGCTGAGCTCCTGGAACACGATGCGGCCGGCACCGATGTTGAGGTGGCCCACCTCGGAGTTGCCCATCTGGCCGTCGGGCAGGCCCACGTCCTCGCCGGAGGCGCCCAGCGTGGTGTGCGGGAACTCGGCGTAGAGCGAGTCGAGGTAGGGGTGGCTCGCGTTGGTGACGGCGTTCTCATCGTTCGCCGGGGCCAGGCCGCAGCCGTCCATGATGACGAGCAGGGCAGGGAGATGACGCTGAGTCATAACTGATTACTCCCCCGCCTTGACGACCATCTGGGAGAAGTCGGCAGCCTTGAGCGAGGCGCCGCCCACGAGGGCGCCGTCCACGTCGGGCTTGGCAACGAGCTCGGCGATGTTGCCGGGCTTGGCGGAGCCGCCGTAGAGCACGCGGATGCCGTCAGCGAGCTCGGCGCCGAAGATCTCAGCGAGGGTCTCGCGAATGGCGCCGCAGACCTCCTGGGCGTCGTCGGCCGTGGCGGTCTTGCCGGTGCCGATGGCCCAGATGGGCTCGTAGGCAACCACGAGCTGGTTGGGGTCAGAGATCTCGAGACCAGCGAGGCCGGCCTTGACCTGGTCGGTCACGTGCTTGACGTAGGTGCCCGCCTCGCGGACCTCCTCGGGCTCGCCGCAGCAGAAGACCGGGACGATGCCGGCGGCCACGAGGGCCTTGGCCTTCTTGTTCTCGTCCTCGTCGGTCTCGTGGAAGTAGTCGCGACGCTCGGAATGGCCGATGATGCAGTAGGTGCAGCCAGCGCTCTTGAGCATGTCGCAGGAGGACTCGCCGGTGTAGGCGCCCTTCTCCTCCCAGTAGACGTTCTGCGCGCCCAGCGCGATGGGGGCGGCGGAGATGCGGTCGTGGACCGTGGTGATGTCAATGGTAGGCGGGCAGACGAGGACCTCGACGCCAGCGGGGACCTCGGGCAGGGCCTGGGCCAGCTCGTCGGCCAGCTTGGCCGCCGCGTGGACGTCGTTGTTCATCTTCCAGTTACCAGCGATGAGAAGGGTGCGATTAGGCATCGAGAAGCGCCTCCACTCCGGGAAGGGCCTTGCCCTCGACGAGCTCCATGGAAGCGCCACCACCGGTGGAGATCCAGCTCATCTTGTCGGCCAGGCCGAACTTGTTGACGGCCGCGACGGAATCGCCGCCACCGATGATCGACGTGCAGTCAGAGTCCGCGACGGCGCGGCAGACGGCCTCGGTGCCGTGCGCGAAGTTGTCGAACTCGAAGACGCCCATGGGGCCGTTCCAGAAGACGGTCTTGGCGCCCTTGATGGCCTCGGCGTAGAGCTCCTCGGTCTTGGGGCCGATGTCCATGCCCTCGCGGTCATCGGGGATGGCGTCGGAGGCCACGACCTCGGGCACGGCGTCCTCGCCGAAGTGGTCGGCAACGCGGTTGTCGACGGGCAGCAGGATCTTGACGCCCTTCTCCTCAGCCTTCTTGAGCATCTCGCCCGCGCGCTCGACCCAGTCCTCCTCCTTGAGGGACTGACCCACGCTCAGGCCCTTGGCGAGGAAGAAGGTGTAGGCCATGCCGCCACCGATGATCAGGGTGTCGGCGGAGTCGATGAGGTGGTCGAGCACGCCGATCTTGCTGGAGACCTTGGAGCCGCCGACGATGGCGACGAAGGGACGCTCGGGCTCGGCGAAGATGCCGGTGAGGGTGTCGACCTCCTTCTCGAGCAGGAAGCCGGCGACGGCCGGGATGTAGGCGGCCGGACCCACGACGGAACCCTGGGCGCGGTGGGCGGTGCCGAAGGCGTCGAGGACGAAGACGTCGCCGTAGGAGGCGAGGCGCTTGGCGATCTCGGGATCGTTCTTCTTCTCGCGCTTGTCGAAGCGGACGTTCTCGAGGACGAGGACGTGGCCCGGCTCGAGGGCGTCGACGGCGGCCTTGGCCTCGTCACCGTAGGTGTCGGCGACGAAGGAGACGGGCAGGCCGCTCATCTCGGCGAGCTTCTCGGCAACCGGCTTGAGGGAGAGCTCGGGCTGGAAGCCAGTGCCCTCGGGGCGGCCGAGGTGGCTCATGAGGATGACGCGGGCGTTGTGCTCGACCAGGTACTTGATGGTGGGCAGGGCGGCGGAGATGCGGGTGGTGTCGCCCACGACGCCGTCCTTGATGGGCACGTTGAAGTCGACGCGGCACAGGACGCGCTTGCCGTCGACGTCGATGTCGCGGACGGTCTTCTTGGTAAAGGCCATGGTTGATCCTTTCGTGTCTGTGGAGGGCGGGCGGGCCGCCGACGCGTTCTGCGCGCGGTGCGAGCGAGCCGGTGTCTGCGTGGCCCTCCGTCAACAAAAAGGGCGCGGCCGCGGCCCGAAAGCTGCAACCGCGCCCCTCAAAGCTACCTAGGGAAGCGTCACTTAGGCGACGAACTTCTCGAAGTACTTGATGGTGCGGACCATCTGGGAGGTGTAGGAGTTCTCGTTGTCGTACCAAGAGGTGACCTGCACCAGGGTCTGGCCGTTGCCGAGGTCAGAGCACATGGTCTGCGTGGCGTCGAAGATGGAGCCGTGGGTCTCGCCGACGATGTCGCGGGAGACGATCTGGTCCTCGTTGTAGGCGAAGGTCTCGGAGATGGTGGAGGCGTAGGCCTTCATGGCAGCGTTGACCTCGTCGACGGTGACCTTCTTGTCAACGACGGCGTAGAGGTTGGTCAGCGAGCCGGTCGGCGTCGGGACGCGCTGGGCGGCACCGATGAGCTTGCCGTTGAGCTCGGGGAGAACCAGGCCGATGGCCTTGGCAGCGCCCGTGGTGTTCGGGACGATGTTCTCGGAGCAGGCGCGGGAGCGACGGAAGTTGCCCTTGCGCTGCGGGCCGTCGAGCGGCATCTGGTCGCCGGTGAAGGCGTGGATGGTGGTCATGATGCCGGAGACGATGGGGGCGAAGTCGTTCAGGCCCTTGGCCATCGGGGCGAGGCAGTTGGTCGTGCAGGAGGCAGCGGAGATGATGTTGTCATCAGCGGTGAGCTGCTCGTGGTTGACGTTGTAGACGATGGTCGGGAGGTCATTGCCGGCAGGAGCGGAGATGACGACCTTCTTGGCGCCAGCGTTGATGTGGGCCTGGGCCTTGGCCTTGGAGGTGTAGAAGCCGGTGCACTCGAGCACGACGTCGACGTCGAGGTCGCCCCACGGCAGGTTGTTGGCGTCGGCCTCCTTGTAGATCTTGATCTCCTTGCCATCGACGATGATGGAATCCTCGGTGGACTCGACCTTGTGGTCGCGGGCGTAGTTGCCCTGCGTGGAGTCATACTTCAGAAGGTAGGCGAGCATCTCAGGGGAGGTGAGGTCGTTGATGGCGACGATCTCGGAGCCCTCGTGGCCGAACATCTGACGGAAGGCCAGACGACCGATGCGGCCAAAGCCGTTGATAGCAACCTTAACTGCCATGCTTTCTCCTTTCGAAGGCCCTTCGGGCGCCCCTTGCGCCGAGCGGACCTAAGTTGGAAACACCATCGGTAATAGTACCGCTTTTGAGTGCCACTTAAACGGCAAAGCGACGGCAAGGTTGGCAAAACTCGCCGTCTACCTGCAAGTTGTCTACTGAACCATGGTCAGGTTGGCATGGTTTTAAGCATTCGCGGCAGGTGGCGGGCACGCGGGCGATGTGTGGAGACTGTATGGCGCTGGCACGGGGCAGGCTTTGCGGCAGCTGACACGGAGCAACGTGGCCGCGCAGCGCGGAGGGGAGGGCGCGGGACGGCTGCTGCGGGCATTCGTAGCGGCGGGGCATTCGAAGTGCAAACCTGGGCTCATGGGATGGTCGATTTACGCGGTGATTGCCTCACGAAGCCACTTGCCTGCAGGGCATCAACGAGAGCCGCAAGAAAAATCACGTCAATTAGGTAACCTGGCGTGCCCACATTGAGCGGACCACTTCTACGGGCTCTCTTCAACTAGGGTTTTGCTGCTATTTGTGACAGGGAACTCGGACTTTTTCCAATCTGGTTACCTAATTGACGACAAAAATTTGCCAGCAGACCGGCAGCAGGCGCATGCGGGCGGCGAAGGCACGTTGGCCGAGATGCAGGAGGCAGACCCAAACGCCCGCAGGCGTGTGGGGCGGCAAGCCCCGAGCCCCCTACTTGCGGCGGCCCACGAGCTGCTCGAGGCGCAGCACGCGGTGGTACAGCGCGCTCTTCGAAAGCGGCGGGCGCATGGCGTTGCCCAGGTCGCGCAGCGACAGGTCGGGGTGGGCACGGCGAGCCTCGCAGAAGGCGCGCAGCGCGGGCGGCAGCTCGTCAAAGCCAATCTCACGCTCGACCTCGTCGATGAGCTCGAGCTGGTCGGCCGCGGCGCCCGTCGACCTTGCCTGGTTGGCGATCTCTGCGTTTACCCGACGGTTCACGTCGTTCTTGACGCTCTTCATGACGCGCACGTTCTCGACGGCCCGGGCCGTGCGCCGCGCGCCGATGACGCCCAGGAAGCGCACGATGTCGTCAAAGCTCTTGAGGTAGATGGCGTAGCTGCCGCGACGGCGGTTCACGCGCGCCGTGATGTTCTCGTCGTCGAGGAGCTCCACGAGGTCGTCGGCGAACTCGTCGCCGGTGACCGCAATCTCGAGATGGAAGTCGCCGCGTGGGTCGGCGATGAAGCCGCCGGCCATGAACGCCCCGCGCAGGTAGGCGGCGCGGCAGCAGGGCCGAGCCACCACGCGGGCGGCGATGCCCGAGGAGAGGCCGCGGCCAAGCACGAGCACGCCCATCTGGATGAGCGCCTGCTCAAGGCCCTTCTGCTCGGGAATCTCGATGAGGTAGTTGCGGGTCTTGTGCAGGTTTGAGCGACGCACGGTGAGCGACGTGTCGAGGTCGAACACCTTGTGGGCCAGGCGAATGACCGTGCGGGCCACGGCGCCTGTCTCGGTGGAGACGCGAATCGAGTAGGCGCCCGACCCGTGGAACGACAGCGCGCCGCAGACGCGCACGAGGGCCGCGAGCTCGGCGATCTCGCAGGCCGGGCAGCTCCCCTCGACGCGCGACAGCTCGTCTTTGACCTCGGCGGTAAACGACATCTAGCTCGTCCTCACGTTGGCGAGGGCCAGGTCGCGGTGACTCAGGCTCACGTGATAGCCGCACTTCTCGAGATAGGCGGCCGTGGCGTTGGCGATGGCAACGCTACGGTGCTGGCCCCCGGTGCAGCCCACGGCAATGGAGAGGTGGCTCTTGCCCTCGGCCACGTAGCCGGGCATGGCGACGTCGAGCAGGTTGAACCAGGCGTCGCAGAACTTCTCGGTCACGGGGTTGTTGAGGACGAAGTCGCTCACGAGCTTGTCGTTGCCGGTGAGGGCGCGCATGCGCGGGTCGTAGAAGGGATTGGGCAGGAAGCGCACGTCGATCATGAGGTCGGCCTCGACGGGCATGCCGTGCTTGAAGCCAAACGAGAAGACGCTGACCTCCATGAGCTGCTGGTCCGTGAGCTCTGAGAACGCGCGGCGCAGACGGCGGCGGAGCTCGGCGACCTTGAGGTGGCTCGTGTCGATCACGAGGTCCGAGGCGTCGCGCACGGCACCGAGCTGGGCGCGCTCGCGGGCGATCGTGGCGGCCAGGGACTCGCCGCCCTGGGCGAGCGGATGGCGGCGGCGGTTCTCGTCGTAGCGGCGCATGAGGATGTCGTCTGCGGTGTCGAGGAAGAGGACCTTGCAGGACAGCTCGTGGGCGCGCAGGGCCGCGATGGAGTCTGCGAGCTCGTCGAACAGGCCCTGGCTGCGCAGGTCGCAGGTGACCGCGAGGTGGCGGCCGACGCCGGAGTTGATGCCCACGAGCTCGGCGAGCTGCAGGATGAGGCGCGGGGGCAGGTTGTCGATGCAGAAGTAGCCCATGTCCTCGAAGACATGGAGGGCCTGGGTGCGGCCCGAGCCGCTCATGCCGGTGATGACCACAACGTCGGGTACGCGCGCGGCGGCCTCGGCGGTGCGCATGCTGGAGCCGGCGCTGTCCTGGGCGAGGGTGGGGCCGGGCGCGCGCACGACGTCGGCGCTGGCCTGGGCCGCAGCGGCCACGCGGGCGCGGGAGGCGGCGGTGCGGGCGGCGGCCTCATCGGCGGCGGCAGCAGCGGGGGCCTCGGTGTTAGCGGGGGCCTCGCTCGACGCGGCGGCGGTGCTGGTAGTGCGGTTTTCTGCTTCGCGTGGCGCGTCCATGGGCGTGCGCTCCCCTCTCGTGTTTTCTGCCTTCGAGTATAGCGTGCGGGTGGATACGCCCGGCCGCTCGCGAGGCGCACGTTGCGTCACGGCAACAAAAAGGGCGCCCCGAAGGACGCCCCATGCGCGGGTGCTTATGTGCGAGAAGCGCGAGCGCTAGTTGTTGCGACGACGCAGGGCGACGGCAGCGACAACGACCACGATGCCAGCAACAGCAATCGCAACCGGCACCATCATGTTGGTGTTGTCACCGGTCTGGGGCAGAGCCTTCTTGGGGGCATCGGCCTTCTTGTCACCATCGGCAGGCTTGGGGTCGGTCTTGGGGTCGGTCTTGGGGTCGCTCTTGGCAGGATTCTTGGTCCACATGGCAACGAGAGTCACGTCAGAGGTGGGAACGAAGGTCGCGTCGACCTTCGCGTCGCCATCGTACCAACCAGAAACGGTGTAGCCCTCGACCTCGGGGACGGCGGGCATCTGGTCGCCTACGGCCTCGCCAGCCTTGACCACGGCGGTCTGGAACTCGCCATGGCCGTTGGTCTCGAAGTCCACGAAGTAGACAAGGCGATCGACGTCGTCGGCAGTCTTGCCATTCTCCTTGGCGAAGGTGTTGGCGTCATCGGTGTTGTAGAAGTAGATCGTCTGGCCGTTGACCTCAACGGTGGCAACGGCAAGGTTCTCGACCTCATCGGCAGCGTTGACGTAGAACTTGCCCTGCTTATAGGAGGTCACGTTGCCGCTGGTCACAAACTTGGCAACGGAGGAGTCGCTGAACTGACCGCTGGAAACGGCCGGCGCGAGGTTGATGCCGTCGTCGGCGCCGAGGTTGGCAAGAGACCCATTGAAGGTACCCGCCTGAATGTCTACGGTGCCGGTGTTGTTGACGTTGCCCGTGCCAAAGAGCGAGCCGGCTCCATCGTTGGCGGAGGTGAAGTTACCGCCCTTAATGGTGAGCTTGCCCTGATCGGCAGTGATCCCATAAGCGCCGTTAGCAATGAGGGACGAGGCGGTCTCACTCACGGAGAAAGTGCCGTCGTTAACCTCGGCTACATTCCAGTTGAGGAGGGCAGGACCGGAGGTGCTGGTGAAGGAGCCACCATTAATCGTCAGGAAGCCAAAGTCGTCGTTCTTGACGGCATTCATGCCGTTGGAGACCGAGCCGGAGTTGATTGTCAGCGAAACGTGGGCGTCCGTGGGCTCGCTCAGGCCGCAGTCATTGCCCGTATTGCCATACCAGCCATTGTCGATGGCGCTGGTGCCGGCGTCGAACTGGGTGACGCTAGCGCCATCGATCGTCATGGTGCCGAGGTTCTTGATGACGTACCACTTGGAGCCCATAAAAGTGCCACCGTTGAGGTTAGCCGTGGCGCCAGGAGCGTTGTACAGGGCTGCCGTCTGGCTCACGTTGCTGCCATCAACAGCGCCCTCACCCGTGACGGTGAGATTGCCGTTGTTAGTAATGGCGGCCCACTTCTGAGCACCGGTAAGCTTGTGGCCACCGAGGTTCAGCGTGAGCGTCTGACCGGCAGGCACGGTAATGCTGGCAGTGATATCCTCGCCGAGCGTAATCTCGGTCTCACCGCCAGCGATGGCGGCCTGAAGATCGTCAGCGCTAACGGCGGTGTAGGGGTCAGCCAGAGCCGGGGCCGGGGCTACGCCCAGAGCGGCGACGAGCGCGGCAGCGACAAAGGCCGCGGCACCCGCCAACATGCGTCTCTTCCTCATATGTTCTCCTCTCGTCATCCGGGTCTCGAATGAGTTGACTAGCGATACCAATACAGCCTGAAATTGTAGCCCCCAAGCCAGCAATTCTTGAACGCATCTGAAAACTAATGGGGCGATTCCGTAAAAGGTCGGTAAACCGGCTGCCGACCGCGCGCATACGAAGGTTTTCGCAGCTTAGTCAGCGAATCGGAGCGCCATTCGCTGACTCCGCCAGCGGCACATGGCGACACGGACGCACTTGGACGCACTTGGTTTGCGGCCTCTTGCTCTACCCCGCCCCATAATTATGGAGCGCGCGGGCGCTTTGCACGCAATCAGAACCAGTCTGATAGGGCACATCGCGTGCAGGCTGGGCATGCATGCGGCGGTCGCATGCGAGTTGAGCTCTTGCATTGCCGAGAAGGACGCAAAGCCAGGGCGCTGCACCTTATTCGGCCCTGTGCATTCACCAAAAGGTAAGGGACAGATGCACGGGGGCGAATGACGCACGGCGGTCGAGGCGCGTGAGCTGGCCCAGCCCCTTTGGAACACGTGCCAAAGGGGATGGGCCTGATGGCACGGGCGCGGGGGCGGCGTGTTGCGCAGGCGGCGCCTGGGGCGCCGCACGTTATCGGGCGTCGTGCATTCCCAAGCGGGGCACGAAGCCAGGGCGCTGCACGTTATCGGGCTTCGTGCATTGCCGAGAAGGACGGCGCCGCGAGGCGCTGCACCAAATACGGCGTCGTGCATTCTCCGTAAATGAGCGGACAAATGCACAACGACCATTTATGTGCACGCCGGCCCTTCTCGCCCTCAAAGCAGAAGGGGCCCCGAATGCACCAAGCCGATTCGCGTGCAGCACAAGGCAGCCAAGGATCACGCAGAATGCACGAGGCCGATTTGCGTGCAGCGCGCGCCATGCGGGGCGTCATACACGCCAGTCCTTCTCGCACAAGAAAGCGCCCGCGATGCCTTTGGCACGCCCCGAGCTACTGGGCCATGAGCTGCTCGACCTCGTCGCGGGTGGCAAGGTGATCGCTGAACGCCGAGGCCGACCCCGCGCAGAGGCCCATGCGGAAGGCCGTCTCGTACGAGCCCGTCTCGGCCAGGCCCGCCAGGAAGCCGGCGACGCACGAGTCGCCCGCGCCCACGGAGTTGACCACGGTGCCGCGCGCGGCCGGGCTCTCGTAGACGGAGCCGTCCTCGGCCACGAGCACGCCGCCCTCCCCCGCCATCGAGACGAGGACGTTCCTCGCGCCCTCCTGCTGCATGCGGCGCGCGTAGGGCACGACGTCGGCGCGGGTCTTGAGCGCAGCACCGTAGATGTCGCCCAGCTCGATGTTGTTGGGCTTCACAAGGAACGGCTGGTAGGGCAGCACGCGACGGAGCAGGTCGCGCTCGGCGTCGACCACGATGCGCACGCCGCGGCCGGCCAAGCGCGCCATGATCTGCTCGTACATGTCGCTGGGTAGGCAGGCCGGCACCGAGCCCGAGACGACCAGCGTGTCACCCGCGACCAGGACGTCAAGCTTGGCCAGGAGCGCGTCGACGTCTGCGGCCGTGACCTCGGGGCCCATGCCGTTGAGCTCGGTCTCCTCGGCACTCTTGATCTTTGCGTTGATGCGGCTCATGCCCTTCTCGACATGGATGAAGTCCGCGTCGACGCCCGCCTGGGCCACGCGGCGGGCGATCTCGTTGCCGGTAAATCCCGCGAGGAAGCCCAGCGCGCGGCTCTTGTGACCGAGGTTTCCCAGCACGACGGACACGTTGATGCCCTTGCCGCCGGGCAGGATCTGCTCGTAGACGGTGCGGTTGATGACACCCAGGCGCATGTCGTCGACGCGAACGATGTAGTCGAGCGAGGGGTTGAACGTAACGGTGCAGATCATGCGGCTACCTCCACGACGTTGTGTTTGCGCCCATTCTACGCCGCGGCGAGGCTCGCTATTCGTCCGAGTCGGCGAGGTCGGCGCCCGCAGCGACAGCGGCGCCATCGCCCGCAGCAGCGCCGTTGCCAGCGGACTCGCCCTCGCCCAGGGCGCGCTCGCGGCCGTCCTCGCGCTCCTCGTCCCAAGCGCGCAGCGTGGTGTACACCTCGTGCGCCACCTCGGCGGGAATCCCCGGCACGGCGGCAATCTGCTCCTCGGTGGCCTCGCGCAGGCGCTTCATGCTCCCAAACGCGCGGCGCAGCGCGCGCTTGCGCTTCTCGCCCACACCCGGGACCTCGTCGAGGATCGACACGGTCATGGCCTTGCCGCGCAGCTCGCGGTGGAAGGTGATGGCAAAGCGGTGGGCCTCGTCTCGCACGCGCTTCACCAGGTAGAGCGACGCCGAGCCGCTGGGCAGCACCACGGGCATGTCGTCCCAGGGCACGAACAGCTCCTCGTCCGACTTGGCAAGGCCCGCCATGGGGATGTCGAGGCCCAGCTCGCCCAGCTGCTCCATGGCAGCCGTGAGCTGCGGCTTTCCGCCATCGAGGATGAGCAGGTCGGGCTTGGCGCCAAAGCGCTCGTCGGCCATGCGCTCGGGCGCGTAGCGGCGGGCGAGCACCTCGCTCATCGAGACGAAGTCGTTGGCCTCGTCGAGCTCGGCGCGAATCTTGAAGCGGCGGTACTGGCCCTTGTCGGGCTTGCCGGCCGTGAACACCACCATCGAGGCCACCGTGTGCTTGCCGTGGATGGTCGAGATGTCGAAGCACTCGATGCGCATGGGAGGCGCGTCGAGGGCCAGGGCGCTCTCGAGCTGGAGCAGGGCCTCGTTGGTGCGCTTGTCCTCGTAGCCCGTGCGCAGCTCGTATCGCGCGAGGTAGTGGTGGGCGTTGTTGGTGGCCATCTCGGCGAGGTGGGCCTTCTGGCCGCGCTGCGGCACGCGGATGGAGACGTTGCGGCCGCGCCGCGCCGTGAGCCAGCCGGCAAGGGTGTCAGCGTCTGTAAGGGCAACGGGCACGCAGACCTCGAGGGGCAGGTCGCTCGTCTGGTCGTAGTAGCGCTTGACGAAGCCGCTCGCGAGCTCCTCGGAGCCCACATCGAGGCCCTTGTCGAGCACAAACTCGCAGGTACGGCTCACGCGGCCCTCGCGCACCACGAAGACGCAGGCGCCCGCAATGGTCTCCTCGCGCCAAAAGCCCACGACGTCGACGTCCTGCGCGCTCGACAGCACCACGCGCTGCTTGTCGTCGAGGCCGTCGATGACCTGCAGGCGGCGCTTGACGCGGGCGGCGCGCTCGAAGTCGAGGTTCGCGGCGGCCTCGGCCATCTCGTCTTTGAGCTGGGCCACGAACTGGCCCCGGTGACCTGCGAGAAAGTGCTCGACCTGGGCCACGTTGGCGGCGTACTCCTCGGGCGATATGCAGCCCGCGCACACGCCGGGGCCGCGGCCCACGTGGTAGTCGAAGCAGGGACGGCCGCTCTCGGCCTGGGCCAGCGCCACGACGTCGCGCTGCTCGGGGTGGGCCTCGATCTGGCGGCGCACGCGCTTCCACTCGGCGCAGGTCGCGAGGCACATGGGCACGATCTTGCGCACCACGTCGATGGTGGCGCGCGCGGCGCGGGCGTCGGTGTAGGGGCCAAAGTAGCGGGTGCCGGGGCGATGGCGCTCGCGGGTGTACTTGAGGGCCGGGTAGACGTCGTCCTTGGTGATGGCGATGTAGGGGTAGCTCTTGTCGTCCTTGAGGTCGACGTTGAACGGCGGGCGGTACTGGTGGATGAGGTTAATCTCGAGGACGAGGGCCTCGTGCTCGGAGCCCACGACGACGTAGTCGAAGCTCGCGGTGGCGGCCATGAGGCGCGGCACCATGGGGCGTTCGTCGGTGAGTTGCACGTACTGGCGCATGCGGCTGCGCAGGTTCTTGGCCTTGCCCACGTAGAGCACGTTGTCGGCGGCGTCCTTCCACAGGTAGCAGCCCGGGTCGGTGGGGACGAGGGCGACCTGCTCGGCGATCGAGGGCGCGGGGCCGGCGGCAGGGGTGGCCAGCGCGGCGGCGGGAGCGGGGGCGACGGGCTCGCTCGTGGTGGCGCTTGCGTTGGGCGAGGCGGGCGCGGGCGTCGCCGCGGCGCTGGGCGAGACGTGCGCGGCGACGGTGTCGATGTCGCTAGTGTTGTCGCTGCTCACGTGGCCCTCCCCTCGCCGGCGCGCGCCGCTTCTGCTCGCACGCTCGTTGCTCTGCTCGCACGATTCTATCGCGCCATTGGTTTTACACGTCCCGGGGCCGTCAGACGTGCACAACCGATGGCGGTTTGCCGCAGACGTGCAAAACCGATGGGGAGACGCGCCCCAAACGTGAGCAACCGATGGGGAAATGCGAGACGCGCGGACACGACACGTCCCAAACGTGCGCAACCGATGGCTCGCCGCGCCTTCGCCGCCCCGCCGCACGCGCCGTTGCCGCCGTACGCCCCGCCACACGCCGCAGCAGCGCATGCGCCGTTTGTATGGGAACGCCTGCAAGCCGCGGCGCCGCTGCGTGCGAGCCCGTAAACTATACGGTTGCACAAAAGCCAACGGTCAGACACAGGAGCATCCGTGATCGAAGCCAAGGAAATCACCCACAACGAGCTCGAGGCCCGCGCCGAGCAGCTCGGCATCAACCTGCCCATCGAGCAAACGGCCACCTGGGCCGCCTACCAGGCAACCATCGAGGGCCGCATGCCCTGGGGCTGCGTCGCGCTCGAGGAGGACGGCCGCACGCTCGCGCTCATCAGCCTCATCGACTACGAGACGCACGGCTACCACTATCTGCGCGCAAACCACGCGCCCGTCTGGGCCGAGCAGCCCAGCGAGGCCACCGAGGCGGCCGCAATCGACGCGCTGGCGGCCCACGTGCGCGGGCGCGACCGCAAACAGAAGTTCATGCGCATCTCGATCCTGCACGAGCTGGAGAGCACCACGCCCGTGCTGTCGGGCATCCCCTATGACAACACCGTCGTGATCGACGTCACGGGCGGCGACGAGGAGATCCTCGCCCGCATGAAGCCGCGTGGCCGCCGCGACGTGCGCAAGGCCCTGCGTGAGAGCCCCGTGACCTGCGCCGACGAGACCGACCGCGCCGCCTCCGACTTCTCGGAGTACTACGCCGTCATGGTCGAGACCGCCCAGCGCGACGGCTTCAACCCCGCGCCGCAGAGCGACTACGAGGACATGATTCGCCTGCTGGGCCCCGACCACTGCCGCGTCTTCGCCGGCCGCGACGAGAAGGGCCGCGTCGTGACGTGGTCGATCGTCACCATCAACGGCACGCGCGCCGTACGCTACTACGGCGCAAGCCTCAACGAGACGATGCGTCAGCACGTCACCGACAAGCTCGTCTACTTCGAGTGCTGTGACCTCGGCGCCAACAAGGGCTGCCTCGACTACGACATGATGGCCATCGGCAGCGACTTCTCGCCCAAGCTCCTGGGCCTCAACGAGTTCAAGACCAAATTCACCAAGCAGGTCACCGCCGTGGCGCCAGACCGTGACGTCCCCCTGCACAAGACTTTCTACAAGGCCCTCACCGCCGCCAAGGACCTTCGTGACCGCAAGGCCGAGAAGGCCGCGGCCGCCAAGCCCGCAAAGCCTCGCGAGGGCCTCGTGCCCATCGTGCTGGGCGGCGACATCGGCGCCTACGCCCTCGCCCGCGAGTTCCACGAGGCCTACCACGTAAAGCCGCAGATGCTCGCCTCGTCGCCCATCGCGGCCGTTGCCCACTCGCAGATTCTGGACGTTCACCCCGTCGAACGCCTGAGCGAGGAAGAGGTCACTCGCGTCGTCCGCGAGATTGCCGAGAAGAACGCCGAGAAGACCTGCGTGGTCGTGGGCAACACCGACGCCCTCATCAAGGTCCTCTCGAACTGCCGCGACAACTTCCCGGTCAACTGCGTCACGCCCATCCCCGATGCCGACGTCATCGACCAGGTGTCCGACAAGATCACGTTTGCCCAGCTCTGCCGCGAGCACGGGCTCGACACGCCCCTCACCGAGGTTGTCCACCTCGCGGGCGACGGCAAGATTGCCCCCAGCGCCATCCCCTTCCCGCTCGTGGCCAAGCCCGCCCGCTCATCCGAGTACGCCGCGCACATGGCCCATGGCTTCAAGAAGGTCTACTTCGTTCACGAGCAGGCCGAGCTCGACCGTCTTTGGGACGCCTTGCGCGAGGACGGCTTCCATGGCGACTTCCTCGTCCAGGAGCTCATCGAGGGCGACGACACCTACATGGACAGCCTCACGCTCTACATGGGCACCAACGGCAAGGCGCAGCTCGCCGGATCGGCCCAGGTGCTGCTCGAGGACCACGCCCCCTCCATGCTGGGCAACCCCGTCGTCATGGTCACGCGCCCCATGCCCGAGCTGTGGGAGAAGGCCGCCGAACTGCTCGAGTCCGTGGGCTATCGTGGCTTTGCCAACTTCGACATCAAGCGCGACAAGAAGACGGGCCGCACCCTTTTCATCGAGGTCAACCCCCGCATGGGCCGCAACTCCTATTACGTCTGCGCCGCGGGCGTCAACCCCATGCGCGCGCTCGTGACCGATGTGGTCGACGGCAAGGGCAAGCGTCTGCTCAAGGCCGACGAGACGGTCCTCTACACCCTCGTTCCGCTGAGCCTCGCCAAGCGCTACGTGCTCGACCCAACCCTCGCCGCCGAGGTTGACGGGCTCATTGCCGCAGGCAAGGTCGTAGACCCTCAGCGCTATGCGGCCGACATGGCGCCCTGCCGCCGCCTTGCCGTCGAGCTCACCGAGAAGAACCAGATCCGCAAGTTCGCGAAGTACTATCCCGAGCCCACCGAGACCTCGTTCTAGCGAGTCTTCCACAGGCGCCACGCCGCCTCATGCGCCATGCGCGAGCTCAAGCAAACGGGCTCCCCACGATAGCGTGGGGAGCCCGTTGTTCATTCGGCGTCGCTCGATCTATGCAGCGTAGGTAAACCTGTAGACGCACAGGTCGACGCTTGGGTCGGCAGAGCTGGGACCAAGGTCCTCGACCACGCTCGCCAGGACCTCGCGTCCGGAGTGCTCGGCAAGGTACGTGCGGATGAGCTCCATGTTCGTGGGGTTGAGAACCGCCACCATGTTGCTCTTCTCGGGAAGCTGCTGCAGCAGGTCGCCGCCCTCGATGCCCCAGCGCTCGAGCAGGGTGGCCCAGGGCGCAGTGTGGTTCTCCCAACCACCCACCTGAATCATGTTCTCGGGATACTCCCAGCCCTCGAGGTCAAAGGCCGTGAGCCCGCGAAACATGATTGTCTGGGTGCGGCCAAAGACAACGAGCTCGTTGGGGTGGTCGGCCACGTAGGAACGGGCCGCCTCGGTTGTCTGGGCGCTGCCGCGCGTGGCCAGGGGACGAATCGAGGCATACCAGAACGCACCGCAGACGCCCAGGGAGAGCACCACGGACGCAATAACGGCGAGAAGCGCGGGCGAGGCGGCGACATCCGGCATCGGCGCAACGTGCCGCCCATGGACCCGCTCGGTCTTCCCAACGGTCGAGATCAGGGCGAGAACCGCGACGGCAATGAGCGGGATCACGACGTGCAGACGCACGCGGGCCCGCAGAATGAGCAGGACGCAGCTCGCCGCGAACATGACCACGATGCCTGCGACAAGCGCGTGCACGCCACCACGCTCCCCACGGTGGAGCAGCCACCCGTAGGCAGCCACAACCGCCACCATGCCCACGAGCAGGTAGGTGGTCTTGGCGCGCAGGGAAGCGCCAACGTTAGAGAGGCCCAGGTGATCCGAGGCGGGGGCAAGACGCTCGAACAGGTCGGTATCAAAGACGGAATCATCGGCAAAGAGCCAGCTCTGGAGCACCGCGACATCGTTGTCGGACAGCTCGGGGGCAAGCTCCCGCACCTGTTCGACCGTCATGTCGGGATAGTCGAGGACGTTGCGGCCGGCATCGAGGTAGGAGGCATAGCCCTCCCAGCCGGGCGTGTGGTCATAAGCGAATCGACCGGCAAACGCGCAGGCGGCAATGAGAAGAAGGACCACCGCACCTCGAGCGATCGAGGCAAGATTGCGATTCTTCGCAAGGACCCACAGGGCAAACGGGGCAAAGATGACAATGGTGGCAAGGCCGCTCTCGGGGCGCAGGGCATAGCCCAGAACAACGAGCAGGACGCCCAGGATATCCGAGATGCCAACGGACTGCGGGCCATCGAAGGCGGCGCGGCGTATCACAAGCATGAGACCGGCGGCGCAGACAAGAAACGCCACGATGGTGTACGTGAGGTAGAGCGTACAGATGACCTCGAACACGAAGAGGATGGCGAGGCTTGCCACACAGAGGTTCGCGCTCATGCGCGAACGCAGCACCTCGTCATAGGCAGCCCAAAACGAGGCAACCGTAAGCAGAAGGAGGAGCAGGGCATACCAAGACACCTGCGGAAGACTCGAGTAGAGCGCACCGAGCGGAGCGCTCACCAGCACGAGAGAGTAGGGCATGAGCAGGCTAGGACCCGCGGCAAGAAACTTTCCGCTCGCATAGAGCTGCTGGACAAACTCGTCCGGGCACATGGGATAGACTGGCGTAGCGAGCACACAGAGGAGCACCACGGGCACGAGGGCTGCGAGCAACCCCCCCCCGATTCGAATTCCGGGTTTCCTCAGCCTAGCCAGCAGGCTCTCCTTAACGGGCTTCTCGGCGGCGTTGGCTCGGGTCATTGCCCCTCCCCTCAAAACGGTTGCATGTTTTAAGGATAGTTCAAAGACTCATTTTTCTCCGCCACAAGGAGCCACCATGAACACGCCGCTCGTCGACTGCCACACGCACGCGTCGTTCTCGGACGGCACCTCGACGTTTGAGGAGAACGTACGGGCCGCCGCGGCCGCGGGGCTCTCCGTGCTGGCCTGCACCGACCACCTGACGCTGCCCGCGAGCATGGAGCGCGTGGCAGACGCGCAGGTGCCCCTCGGCCGGCTGTGCGAGCGCCGCGCCGCCTTCGAGGCCGCCCGCGAGCTCGCCGCCGAGGTGGCGCCCAGCCTCACACTCGTCTATGGCTTCGAGTGCGACTGGTACCCGGGCTGCGAGCCCAACGTGGCCTGCTGGGCGCAGGACGTGCCCTTTACCCTGGGCAGCGTCCACTGGGTGGGAGACGCAGGCAACGTGGAGGCCGGCGCCACGGGCCAGCCCGGAACCGAGGGCGTGGAGCTTGCCGGGCAGCCCGGCAGCGGGGCCGGCTGGATTGGCTTCTCCGATGACCTGCACATATGGCAGGAGCTTGGCCCAGACGAGGTCTGGCGCCGCTACGTCGACGCCTGGTGCGCGGCCTGCGAGAGCCCGCTGATCTTCTCGTCGATGGCCCACCCCGACCTGCCCGCGTGCTTTGCCAACGACGGCCTCGCGCCCACGGTCAACCTGGCACCCCTCTGGGAGCGTATGGCCGCGTGCGCCCACGACACGCACCGCCACGTCGAGGTGTCGAGCGCGGGCCTGCGCAAGTCGACCGGCGCCTTCTACCCCAGCGCGGGCCTGCTGCGCGCCTTCGTCCGCGCCGAGGTGCCCCTCACCGTGGGAAGCGATGCCCATCGCAGCTGCGACGTGGGCCACGGCATCGCGGCCGCCCACCGCTACGCCGCCGCGGCCGGCTACGCGAGCATCGACGCCCCGCGCGCCGACGGCTCGTGGGTCACGCTGCCGCTTCGCTAGCGGTGCGCCCTTCTCGGCAGCCCCATCACGTTCCGCGCCCGCATTTACGCGCCACGCCCATTCCGCACCCGCTTTTACGCGCTCAGAGCCCTCCTAGCACGTAAAAGCGGGTGCGGAGCGATTTAGACGCGTAAAAGCGGGTGCGATGCGGGAGCGATGCTAGTTCATGCGGGCGTTGAGCTCGCCGGCGAGCTCGTCCAGGGTGACGCCGTAGCGCTCGAGGGTCACGAGCAGGTGATACACCAGGTCGCCGGCCTCGTAGCGGATGTGGTCGTGGTCGTTGTCCTTGCAGGCCATGATGACCTCGCTCGACTCCTCGGCGAGCTTCTTGAGCAGCTCGTCCTCCACGTCGGTGAGCAGGCGCGCCGTGTAGCTCTCCTCGGGCGAGGCGTCGCGGCGGCCGTGGATGGTGGCGGCGAGGCCCTCGAGCGTCTCGCCGATGTTGCCGGGCTGGACGTTGGCGGTTCTAACTCCCATGGCTAGTCCTCTCCGCCCGCGGGCGCGGGCACGTCGAAGATACGGTTGAAGAAGCAGCCGCGCGCGCCGGTGTGGCACGCGGGGCCGGGCGAGTCGACCCGGACGAGCAGGGTGTCGGCATCGCAGTCGGCGTCGATGGAGACCACGCGCTGCATGTTGCCGCTGGTAGCGCCCTTGTTCCAGAGCTCCTGGCGGCTGCGGCTCCAAAACCACGTGGTGCCCGTCTCGCACGTCAGGCGATACGACTCGGCGCTCATCCACGCCACCATGAGCACCTCGCCGGTGTCCCACTGCTGCACCACGGCGGGGATTAAGCCGCGGTCATCGAATTTGAGTTCCATATTCAAACCTTTCGGTCAGCAAATACGAGGCCCGCGTTCAGGCCCCTTCATGTCGGCAAGGACGTTCGCGGTGCGTCAGATTGGCACAAAAAGCGAGCGTGGCATACGGAGGTACGCGAGCGAAGCTTTGAACGCCAAGATGGCGTGCCGTGGACGGCCGCAGCAGATGGCGTGCCGTGAACGGCAGAAGCTAGAAGTCGAGACGAACGGGAATGCCTTGGCTCGCCATGTACTCCTTCACCTGGCGAATGCTGAACGTCCCAAAGTGGAAGACGCTCGCGGCGAGCACGGCGTCGGCCTCGCCCTCGATGATGCCTTGCGCGAAGTGCTCGAGCGTGCCCACGCCGCCGCCCACGATCACGGGGATGGACACGACGCGGGCATGGGTGCTCAAGCAACTGAGGCGCGTAATAGTGGGTGCGAGAACCGGGGCACGTAATAGTGGGTGCACGAGGAGGGTGTACGAGGAGAAGCAAACGCGTAATGGCGGGCGCGCGGCGGACGCGGCCAACACAAAAGCGCCCAGCCGCGGGCGGATGCCGGGCTGGGCGCTCAAGCGAACGCTATTGACGAGACGCGAGCCGCATCAGCCGCCGAGGTAGGCCTGCTTCACGCGGTCGTCGTTCGCGAGGTCTGCGGCGTTGCCGCTCATCGACACGCGGCCGGTCTCGAGCACGTAGGCGCGGTCGGCCACGGACAGGGCCATGCGCGCGTTCTGCTCGACCAGCAGAACCGTCGTGCCCGTCTCGTGCAGGGACTTGATGATGTTGAAGATCTCCTGCACCAGGATGGGCGCCAGGCCCATCGACGGCTCGTCGAGCATGAGCAGGCGCGGCTTGCTCATGAGGGCGCGGCCCATGGCAAGCATCTGCTGCTCGCCGCCCGACAGGGTGCCGGCGCTCTGCCCCTCGCGTTCCTTGAGGCGCGGGAAGCGGTCGAACACCATCTCGAGCGAGTCGGCGATCTCGGCCGAGTCCCTACGGGTGAAGGCGCCCATCTCGAGGTTCTCGCGAACGCTCATCTGCAAAAACACGCGCCTGCCCTCGGGGCACAGGGCCATGCCCTTGCTCACGATGGTGTGCGGCGGAATGCCCAGCAGGCTCTCGCCCTCGAACTCCACCTTGCCCTCGCGGGGCTTGAGCAGGCCCGCGACGGTGTTGAGCGTCGTGGACTTGCCGGCGCCGTTCGCGCCGATGAGGGTCACGATCTCGCCCTCCTCGACGTCAAACGAGATGCCCTTCACCGCGTGGATCGAGCCGTAGTAGACGTTGAGGTCGTCAACGTGAAGGATGCTCATGCTAGGCCTCCTCATCCTGCTTGCCGAGGTAAGCCTCGATGACCTGCGGGTTGCTCTGGATCTGCTCGGGCGTGCCCTTGGCGATGATCTTGCCGTAGTTGAGGACGGCGATGCCCTCGCAGATGCCCATGACCAGGTCCATGTCGTGCTCGATGAGCATGACGGCAATCTGGAACTGATCGCGAATCTTGCGGATGTTGTCCATGAGCTCGGCCGTCTCGGACGGGTTCATGCCGGCGGCCGGCTCGTCGAGCAGCAGCAGCTTGGGGTTGGTGGCAAGCGCGCGCACGATCTCGAGGCGTCGCTGGGCGCCGTAGGGCAGGGACCCCGCGATGTGGTTGGCGTAGACGCTCATGTCAAAGACGTCGAGCAGCTCGAGGGCGCGCTCGTGCATCTGCTTCTCGGCACTCCAGTAGGCCGGCAGGCGGAACATCGAGCTCCACATGCCCTCCTTGACCTGGTTGTGCAGGCCGATCTTGACGTTGTCCTCGACGGACAGCGACGAGAAGAGGCGGATGTTCTGGAAGGTGCGGGCCACGCCCAGGCGGCTCGCGGCGGCCGCGTCCATGCCAGCGGTGTCGATGCCGTCGAGCATGACCATGCCGTGCGTGGGCTGGTAGACCTTCGTGAGCAGGTTGAACACGGTGGTCTTGCCGGCGCCGTTGGGGCCAATGAGGCCCGCGATCTCGGTCTTGCCCACGGCGAAGTTGAAGTCGTCGACGGCCTTGAGTCCGCCAAACTCGATGCCGAGGTGGCGGCACTCGAGGACGGGGCGCTCGTTGACGTCGCGCTCGGGAACGATCGAGTCGGTAGGCAGCGGCACCATCTTGGTGTGCTCACGACGCTCGGCGGCGTGGCGCTCGAAGGCGTTGGTCTTAGCGCTCACTGGCCTCGCCTCCCTTCTCGGCAACCTTGGCCGGACGCTTGAACTTGGCCTTGAAGGTGTCAACGAACTGGCGCAGCAGTGGGTTGTTCGAGACGATCATGACGAGGATCAGCACCACGGCGTAGATGAGCATGCGCCAGTCGGAGATGGTGCGCAGCATCTCGGGCAGCACGGTGAGCAGCGCCGCGGAGATGATCGAGCCGCGAATGTTGCCCATGCCGCCCAGCACGACGAAGACCAGCACCAGGATCGAAGTGTTGAAGTCGAACTTCTTGGGAACGATCGAGCTGTAGCCCATCGCGTAGAAGCAGCCGGCCGCACCTGCCAGGGCGGCGGCCACGACGAAGGCGATGAGGCGGTACTTGGTGACGTTAATGCCCACGGACTCGGCGGCGATGCGGTTGTCGCGCACGGCCATGATGGCGCGGCCCGAGCGGCTGTTCACGAGGTTGAGCACGACCGTTACGGTGATGAGCACGAGCACGATGCCGATGACGAACGTCGACATCTTGTTGATGCCCGTGGCGCCCTGCGGGCCGTTGATGAGCAGCGTGCCGCCCTGCATGCCCAGCGACTTGGCGTCGGTCATCGAGAAGTGCAGGCCGGAGCCGTCGAGGCCAACGTAGAGGTTGTTGAGGATGTTCTTGATGATCTCGCCAAAGGCCAGGGTCACGATGGCGAGGTAGTCGCCGCGCAGGCGCATGACCGGGATGCCGATGATGAAGCCGGCGACGGCGGCGAGCAGCGCCGCAGCGATGAGGGCGATGACGTAGGCCAGAAGGCCGTTGCCCACCATGCCGCCCACGAGCGAGAAGACGACGACGCCCGAGAAGGCGCCCACGCTCATGAAGCCGGCGTGGCCCAGCGACAGCTCGCCGGAGATGCCGACGACCAGGTTGAGCGAGACGGCCATGCACACGTAGGCGCAGATGGGGACCAGCTGGCCGGCGAGCGAGTTGGTGAGGATGCCCGTGGCGTCGAGCGCGGTCATGATGACGAAGAACGCGACGATGATGCCATAGGTGATGAGGTTGGACTGCAGGCGCTTGCTCATGCGGCGGGGAGCGGCTGCGGTGGTGGCGGTGTTGGTATCTGCCATGGCGCTACACCTTCTCCCTGACGGTCTTGCCAAGCAGGCCGCTCGGCTTCACGAGCAGCACGACGATGAGGACGCCGAACACGATGGCGTCGGCGAGCTGGGTGCCCACGTAGGCCTTGGCGAAGATCTCGATGACGCCAAGGACGAGGCCGCCCACGAAGGCGCCGGGGATCGAGCCGATGCCGCCGATGACGGCGGCGGTGAAGGCCTTGATGCCAGGTAGCGAGCCGGTCGTGGGGATCAGCGTGGGATAGGCCGAGCACATGAGCACGCCGGCGATGGCGGCCAGGCCCGAGCCGATGGCGAACGTGAGCGAGATGGTCGAGTTCACGTTGATGCCCATGAGCGTGGCGGCGCCGCGGTCCTCGGAGCAGGCGCGCATGGCCTTGCCCATGCGGGTCTTGCCGGTGAAGGCCGTGAGGGCGATCATGACGACGATGCCCGAGAGCACGGTGACGATCGTGATGGCGCTGATGACGAGCTGGCCGTCGAACAGGCTTACGCTGGGCAGGTCGACGACGCTCGGGAACGACTTGGTGTCGGAGCCCCAGATGAGCAGCGCGGCGTTCTGCAGGAAGTAGCTCACGCCGATGGCGGTGATCAGGACGTCGAGCGACGGGGCGTTGCGCAGCGGCTTGTAGGCCAGGCGCTCGACCACGATGCCGAGCACGGTGCACGCCACGATCGAGAGCAGCACGCCCACGCCGGCGGGCAGGCCCAGGTAGTTAACGGCACAGAAGCACACGTAGCCGCCAACCATGATGATGTCACCGTGGGCGAAGTTCAGCATCTTGGCGATGCCGTACACCATGGTGTAGCCCAGGGCGATGATCGCGTAGACGCTACCCAGCGACAGGCCGTTGATGAGGTTCGTCAGAAGGCCCATGTCATGCCGCCTCCTTTCAATTCGCGCTGCCGGTAACGCCTCCGAAATGGGGTGGACACGCCCCGGCAACTTCTCTTTCCTACCGACAAGCGGGGACCATCGCGCAGATGGCCCCCGCTCGCACTATCAATAGATTACGGACGACACGACTCAGACGAAGCGCGCGAGACGCTCGCCCGTGACGACGCTGAACTAGTCCAGCGGCTGGTACACGCCGTCCTTGATGACCATGCCCTTGGGCTCCTTGGAGACCTCGCCCGTGTCCTTCCAGGTGACGTTCTCGCCGGTGAGACCGGAGTAGGTGTAGCCATCTACGATGGCGGCCTTGAGCTTGTCGCAGATGTCGGAGGCGCTCATGTCGGGCGTGCAGCCGGTCTTCTCGAGCAGCTCCTTAACGACGTAGACGCAGTCATAGGCGTCGGCGGCGAACTGAATCGGGTCGTCACCGTAGGCGTCCTTGTAGGCCTTCGTGAACTTGGAGGTCTTCTCGTCGGTGGCGGTGGCGACGAACGGGGTCAGCAGCATGAGACCCTCGGCGAGCTTGGTGTCGAAGCCCTCGACCGTCAGGATGCCGTCCATGCCGTCGCAGCCAAAGAAGCCGGGGGCATAGCCCATGCCATCGGCCTGCTTGAGAATCAACGCGGCAGGGGTGTAGTAGATCGGCAGGAAGACGAGGTCGGCGCCGTTGTTCTTGGCGTCGTTGAGCTGCACGGAGAAGTCGTTGGCGGAGTCATCCGTGAAGGTCGTGGTCGAGACGATGTTCAGGCCCTGGTTGGCGGCCTCGGCCTCGAACTTCTTGTAGATGCCCGTGGAGTAGGCATCGGAGTTGTTGTAGATGACGGCGATCTTGTTCTCCTTGCTCAGGGCCTTCTTGGCGAGGTACTGAGCGGAAGCGGTACCCTGGTTGGGGTCGGTGAAGCACATCTGGAAGACGTTGTCCTTGCGCGGGGTCGTGACGTTGCCGTCGACGTCCTCCTGGCCACCGATGACGTCGTTGGAGCTGGCGGACGGCGTAATCTCAAACACGTTGTCGGCGTTGGTCTCGGCGGAGACGGCCACGCAGGGAGCGGTGGTCGTGGTGCCGACGAGAACCTGCAGGCCCCAGTCCTTGAGGTTGTTGTAGGCGTTGACGGACTTCTCGGGATCGTGCTCGTCGTCCTGGCAGTTGTGCTCGAACTTGACCGAGCCGCCGGCGGCGTTGATCTCGTCGACAGCGAGCTGGGCACCGTTCTTGGTGGCGTTGCCATAGATGGCAGCGGCACCGGTCAGCGGGCCGATGTTGCCGATCTTGAAGGCGTCGGCCGAGTCGCTGCTGGAGGAGCCAGCGCTCGAGGAACCGGAGTTGCCGCAGCCGGCGAGGCCAGCGACGCTTAGAATGCCCGCTGCACCAGACAGCTTCACGAAGTTCCTACGGGACATGCCAAAACGATTGGACTCCATCTTTCATCCTCCTCGATGCGTGGTCTTTAGCGATTGACTGACACGCGCGGGGAAGGCCGACCCCGTTTGTGTTGGTTGAACACATTAGCGGGTGCAAGTTGGATTTGTCAGAACTTTTTCAACTGCCCGCGGTGTTTTAACCGCGACGAAATAAACGCTATCGGCGGCGAGCGGCCCCATATTTGGGCGAACGGTAAAGCCGCAGCATGCGCAGGCGACACGGCGGGATCGCTGGGAGCTTGCGCGGAAGGACGAGTGATGAGGGAGGGCGATTAGTGTACAAAAGTTGGCCAATTTGCCCTTGGCAGCACGAAATTGCGGGCTTTTCTCGAACTTTTGTACACTAACCGGCCCAACCTACGCCAACCGACACGGCCTGCGCCAATCGGGACTGCCCCCCTACGCGTGGCGCAGCTTCCTGGTGACGCGACTCACCATGCGGCGCAGGAAGGCGGCCTCGGGCAGCTTTAGCGCGATTGCGGCCCCAAAGGTCACGGCCACGGCCACGACGCCCCCGCAGACGAGCACGACCAGGGCGTGGCCCACGGTGAGCGTGCCCATGCCGCCCATGGCGAAGCTGATGAGCCCGCCCAGGGCGGCCCCGGCCACGCCCAGCCCCAGCGCGCGCAGACAGCTGCCCAGCAGGCCACGGAAGCTCGCCTCGGGCACGTCGCGCCTGATCTGGACAAGCGAAATGAGGTCGAGCACGACCATATAAAGCAGGCTTCCCAGCGAGACCGCATGAATGCCCAGATAGGGCGTGGCCGCAACCGTGAAGACAACCTGCGCCACCGACGCAATGATGTTGGCGACGGCAAACGGCACCATCTTTCGCATCGACGAGAACGTCTTCTGGAAGAACGTCGACAGGCCGTAGAACGGCAGGCACAGCGCCAGGCTCGAGAGGTAGGAGGCCGTGAGGTTCGCGCTCTCGGCGTCGAACTGGCCAATGCGCAACAGGCTCATGAGCGGGCGCGAGAAGACAATGAGGTAGAGCATGAACGGGATGAGCACGAACATGATCTGGCTCATGCCCGACGAGAGCTGACGGGCGTAGCGCGCCCGGTCGCCCTTGGCGAACGACTCGCTCATCTCGGTGAACATGGCAACCGTGATGGGCACCGCGAAGACCGCGTAGGGCAGCGTGTACCATAGGCGCGCGTAGTAGGTGACCGAGCTGCCCTGCTCGGGCACAGCGACGAGCGCCATCGACGTCATGACCGAGACGGTCACGAACGAGCAGGCCGTAGCGATGAGCGTGGGGGCACCGAGCTTGACGGTGTCGAGCAGCGCGGAGTCATGCAGGTCGATCTTGAAGCCGATGCGGATGCCGTGGCGGCGCAGGCTCGGCAGCTGCATGATGACCTGGACGAGAACGCCCAGGGGGTTGCCCAGTGCAAGGGCGAGGAAGGCAAGCGACGGGTTGGCGTCCTTGAGCACCGCGAACAGCACGAACGAGCTGATCGTGATGATGTTGTTGAAGATGGGCGCGGCGTTGCTCCAAAAGTAGTCGCGCTCGGCGTTGAGCACGCCCGAGGCGATGCTCGACAGGCAGTAGAGCACGATCTCGATCGCGAAGAAGCGGAAGAGGGTCACTCCATCCGTCATCTGGGACTGGTCCGTGCCGGCGCTCTGTACCCAGATGAGGGGCGCGGCAAAGATGAGGCAGAGCACGAAGCAGACGCCCAGGATGAGCAGCAGAATCGAGAGCAGGTTGGAGATGTAGTCGTTGGCGCCCTTGCGGCCCTTTCGCTCGCGCACGTCGAGATAGACGGGCAGAAACGCCGTGATGAGCATGCCGCCGATGACGAGCTCGTAGAGTTGGTTGGGCAGGTTGTTGGCCACCGTGTAGCAGCTCGAGAGCAGCGTGGTGCCCAGGGCGAAGGCCTGGCCCCAGGTGCGGATGAAGCCGGTGAGACGGCTGATGACGACGAGCACGCTCATCATCGCGGCCGACTTGCCGACCTTCTCGTCCTCGCTGGGAGCGGGAGCGGCGGGCTGCTCGGCGGTCGCAGGAGCCGCAGCGGAAGCGATGGGCTCGGGGGCGCTCGCGAGGTGCTCGGCAGGGTGGGCGTCGTCGTGCTCGGGGGCTTCGGGCGTTAGATGATTGGCCATTAGGCGTCCTCTCGGCAGATGTCGGCAAGCGTGGCGCCGAGAAACGCGACGAGTGCCTCGGAGTTCACCTTGAGCGTGAGGCCCAGGCGACCGCCGGAGATGTAGATGTCATCGAAGAGCTGCGCCGTCTCGTCGATGAGGGTGGGAAAGCGCTTCTTCATGCCCACGGGCGAGCAACCGCCGCGGACGTAGCCCGTGGTGGGCTCGAGGTCGCGCACGTGCATGAGGGAGAGCGACTTCTCGCCGGTGGCAGCGGCCGCCTTCTTGAGGTCGAGCTCGGCGCCCGAGGGCACGCAGCAGACGACGTGGCCGCCGTGCGGCGCCACGCAGACGAGGGTCTTGAAGCCCTGCCCGGGGTCATAGCCCAGCATGTTGGCAATCTGGACGCCCAGGTCGCGCACGCCCGAGGGGTCGGGCTCCTCGAACGCGATCGCCTCGAAGGCCACACCGGCGCGCTCGAGCTCGCGCATCGCGTTGGTCTTCTGAACCTTCTCCTTGCGGGCCACGCCGCACCTCCCTTGAGCTAGCAAAACGGGCCGCACGCGAGACCACGCCCAACATGCGACCCATGAAGTCTACCCCACCGCGCAAGACCGCCGTGAAGGGTCTGTGGTGAGTGCCCGAACGCAAGCCAAGGACAGGTACGTTGGCGCGTGGGACGCCCGGCCACAAGACGGGAGCTAGGCCACGCCACGCCTGGCCAAGCTCGCAAGATAACAAGGCCGAAAGGGGTTCCCGTCCACCAGGCGCAAGCGTGCCAAAGGGCTCTGACCCCTTTGGCACGTCACGTGCCTATTCCTCGAGCGCTGGCTCGGGCACGGGGATGTTGGGCGCCCATTCGCCCTCGCCGCTCTCGTCGAGCTTGCGCTGCAGCTCGCGGGTGTGCTCGAGCACCGGCGCCAGGAAGCGGCCCGTGTACGACTCGGGGCAGGCGGCCACCTGCTCGGGCGTGCCGGACACGACCACTTGGCCACCGCCGTCGCCGCCCTCGGGACCCATGTCGATGAGGCGGTCGGCCACCTTGATGACGTCGAGGTTGTGCTCGATGACCAGCACGGTGTTGCCCGCGTCGACCAGGCGCTGCAGCACGTCGAGCAGCTGGCGCACGTCCTCGAAGTGCAGGCCCGTGGTGGGCTCGTCGAGGATGTAGAACGTACGCCCCGTCTGCTGGCGGTGGAGCTCCTTGGCAAGCTTCACGCGCTGCGCCTCGCCGCCCGAGAGCGTCGTGGCGGGCTGGCCCAGGCGGATGTAGCCCAGGCCCACGTCGTAGAGCGTCTGGAGCTTGTTCTTGATGCGCGGGATGTTCGCAAAGAACTTGAGGGCCTCGGTGACGCTCATGTCGAGCACCTGCGAGATGTTCTTGCCGTGGTAGGTGACCTCGAGCGTCTCGCGGTTGTAGCGCGCGCCGTGGCAGACCTCGCACGGAACGTAGACGTCGGGCAGGAAGTTCATCTCGATCTTGATCTGTCCGTCTCCCTTGCAGGCCTCGCAGCGGCCGCCCGAGACGTTGAAGCTGAAGCGTCCGGGGCTGTAGCCACGGGCGCGGCTCTCGGGCGTGCTGGCGAACAGGGCGCGCAGGTCGTCCCACAGGCCAATGTAGGTGGCGGGGTTCGAGCGCGGGGTGCGTCCGATGGGACTCTGGTCGACGTCGATGACCTTGTCGATCTGGTCGATGCCCACAATCTTCTTGTACTCGCCCACCGGGCGCTGCGAGCGCTGGATGGCGTTCGTGAGCGCGGGGGCGATCGTGTCGGTCACCAGCGAGCTCTTGCCCGAGCCCGACACGCCCGTGACCACGGTGAGCGTGCCAAACTCGATGCTCGCCGTGACGTTCTTGAGGTTGTTGTGCGTGGCCCCCGTAATCTTGAGGGCGCCGCGGCCGGGCTTGCGGCGCTTCTCGGGCAGGCGGATGAGCCTGCGGCCCGTGAGGTAGGCGCCCGTGATGGAGTCCTGGCAGGCGCAGATCTGCTGCGGGGTGCCCGCGGCCACGACCTCGCCGCCCAGCTCGCCCGCACCAGGCCCCATGTCGAGCACGTAGTCCGCCGCGCGAATCGTGTCCTCGTCGTGTTCGACCACGATCACGGTGTTGCCCTGGTCCCTCAGGCGCTCGAGCGTGTGGATGAGGCGGTCGTTGTCCCTCTGGTGCAGGCCAATCGAGGGCTCGTCCAGGATGTAGAGCACGCCCATGAGGCCGGCGCCAATCTGCGTGGCCAGGCGGATGCGCTGGGCCTCGCCGCCCGAGAGCGTGGCGGAGGCGCGAGCCAGCGTGAGGTAGTCGAGACCCACGTCGACCAGAAAGCGCAGGCGCTCGACGATCTCCTTGACGATGCGCCCGCCAATGAACTCCTGGCGCTCGGTGAGCGTAAGGCCGCGGAAGAACTCGAGCGACTCGCGACAGCTCATGCGGCAGACGTCGTAGATCGACTTGTCGCCCACCGTCACGGCCAGCATCTCGGGCTTGAGGCGCGCGCCGTGGCACGTGGGGCACGGCATCTCGTGGATGTACTTCTCCAGGCGGGCGCGCAGCTTCTCGTTGGCGGTCTCGCCGTACTTCTCGAACAGAATCGAGCGCACGCCGGCGTAGGTGGTGAGCCAGTGCGTGTCGCGCCCGTCGACCGTGTGGTAGTCGACGCGAATCTTGGTGGCGCCCAGGCCGTCGAGAAGGGCGGTGCGCACCTTCTTGGGAAGCTTCTTCCACGGGGTCTCGGGGCTCTCGCCAAAGTGGCGGCACACCGCCGCGAGAATCTGCGGGTAGTAGTTGGAGCGGCCAAAGAAGCTGCCGAACACGCCGTCTGCCACGGACTTCTCGGGGTCCTCGATGAGGGCCTCCGCGTCGACCACGCGCCTGAAGCCCAGGCCGTCGCAGTCGGGGCAGGCGCCGTAGGGGGCGTTGAACGAAAAATCGCGAGGCTGCGGGTCGTCCATCGAGTGGCCGTGGATGGGGCAGGCCAGCGCCAGCGAGTACTGCAGCAGCTCGCCGGGCATGCGCTCGGGGTCGTCGCGGTCTGGCAGCAGGTAGACGCCCACCTTGCCCGCGGCGAGGCGCGTGGCCGTCTCGACCGCCTCGGCGATGCGGCCCAGGCTCGTCTCGCGAATGACGATGCGGTCCACCACGACCTCGATGGTGTGCTTGAGCTTCTTGTCGAGCTTGATCTCCTCGTCGAGGCCGCGGACCTCCTCGTCGACGCGCACGCGCGAGAAGCCCTCGCCGCGCAGGTCCTCGAAGAGCTTGGCGTACTCGCCCTTGCGGCCCAGCACCACGGGCGCGAGCACCAGGGCTCGGCGGCCCTGGCCCGCAGCCAGCACCTTGTCCGCCACCTGGTCCGTGGTCTGGCGCTCGATAACGCGGCCGCACTCCGGGCAGTGCGGCGTGCCCACGCGCGCGTAGAGCAGGCGCAGGTAGTCATAGATCTCTGTGACGGTGCCCACCGTGGAGCGCGGGTTCTTGCTCGTGGTCTTCTGGTCGATCGACACGGCCGGCGACAGGCCGTCGATGCTGTCGAGGTCCGGCTTGTCCATCTGGCCCAGGAACTGGCGCGCGTAGCTCGAGAGGCTCTCGACGTAGCGGCGCTGGCCCTCGGCGTAGATGGTGTCGAACGCCAGGCTCGACTTACCCGAGCCCGACAGACCCGTGATGACAACGAGCTTGTCGCGCGGGATGGAGACGTCGACGTTGCGCAGGTTGTGCTCGCGCGCGCCGCGGATGACGATTGCGTCGGAGGCCATGAGTGCTCCCAGTCTAGGCGTGTTCTTCTCGGCATCAGTATAGAACAATAGTTCGCCTTTTGCGAGAGAAACGCGCGCGGGGACAGGGGGACGCGCCTACTGTCCCCGTCTGGCGGGGACAAAAGACACGTCCCTCTGTCCCCACCAGCGAGGGTGGCAGCCGAGCTAGCCCCTACTCCCCGTAGCGCTCGCGCAGGCGCTCGGTCAGGGCCATGTTCTCGGAGTAGTCGACGCGCACGACCACCACGCTCGGCGCGTCGTCGTGGGAGAAGGCCATGTCGAGCGTGGGCATGAGCTCGGCGGCGCTCGTCACCTCGTAGCCGTGGCAGTGCATGGCCTCGGCATAGGCCTTGAAGTCGGGGTTGGAGAAGCCCACGCCAAACGTGTCGCCAAACTGCTCCTCCTCCTTCCAGCGGATGAGCCCGTAGTGCTCGTCCTCCCAGATGAGGACCACGATGGGAATGCGCTCGCGCACGGCGGTCTCGAGCTCCTGCGAGTTCATCATGAAGCCGCCGTCGCCGGTGACGGCCAGCACGCGGCGCTCGGGGTGCACGAGCTTGGCCGCGATGGCGCCGGGAACCGAGAAGCCCATCGAGGCGAAGCCGTTGGAGATGAGGCAGGTGCGCGGCTCGTAGCAGGGGTAGTTGCGGCCAATCCAGATCTTGTGGGCGCCCACGTCGGAGACGAGGATGTCGTGGCGGCCCAGCACCGAGCGCACGTCGGCCAGGATGCGCGCCGGCTTCATGGGGTAGGCGTCGCTTGCGGCCATGCGGTCGAAGTCGTCGCGCAGGCGCTTGCCCACCGCGAGCAGCGCCGCGGGCTCGGGCGCTCCCTCGCGCTTCGCCACGCGCAGGATCTGGTAGATGCTGTCGGAGATGTCGCCCGTGACCTCGACGTCGGGCTCGTAGAGCTGGTTGACGTCGGCCGGAAGGCCCGAGATGTTCACGATCTTCATCTCGTGGGTGTGCCACTTCTTGGGCGCGCACTCGATGAGGTCGTAGCCCACGCCAATCACAAGGTCTGTCTGGTCGAACGCGTCGATGATGTAGTCATGCTGCGGGATGCCCACCACGCCCAGGCGCCAGGGGCTGTCCCAGGGGACGATGCCCTTGCCCATCATGGTCTGCACCACGGGGATGTGCAGGCGCTCGGACAGCGACCTCACGGCCTCGGCCGCGTTGGCGCGCACGGCGCCGGCACCCACCAGGAGCAGCGGATTTCTGGCCTCGGAGATGAGACGGGCCGCCTCGATGACGCTCGCGGGGTCGGCGTAGAGCGCGGGCGGCTGCTGGCGACGCATGGGGCGAGCCGTGCTGGGCATGTGCGCCACGTTCTTGGGCAGGTCGATGTGGGTGGAGCCGGGCTTTGCGGCCTCGGCGTACTTGAAGGCCAGGCGGCAGATCTCTGCCACGGTGTCGGGGCGCATCACAACCTTGCTGCGCTTGGTAATGGGCGCAAACATCGCCGAAAGATCGAGGTACTGGTGGCTCGTGAGCTGCATGAGCTCGCTGGAGACCTGCCCCGTGATGGCCACGAGGGGCGCACCGTCGAGGAAGGCGTCGGCCACGCCGGTGACGAGGTTCGTGGCGCCCGGGCCCAGCGTGGCGAGGCAGACACCGGCGTGGCCCGTGAGGCGGCCGTAGACGTCGGCCATGAAGGCGGCGCCCTGCTCGTGGCGTGTGGGGACAAAGCGGATGCCCGAGCCCTTGAGGGCAAACATCAGGTCGAGGTTCTCCTCGCCCGGGATGCCAAAGACGTACTCCACGCCCTCGGCCTTGAGGCAGTCAACGAGGACCTGCGCGCAGGTCTTGGTCGAAGGAGCGGCGGCGTCACCAACGGCGCACGCCTGCAGGGCGGGCAACCAACCTAGTGCAGAAGCGGGTTGTCGAGGTGGAGTTCGGGGCGGGGAGAGCGGCTGGGGGCCTTCGCAACGGGTGCGCTCGAGACGAGCTCACTGCGAACAGCCCGCAGCTCCCAGGCGCTGGCGACCTCCGCCGTGGCCGACCCCGCGCGCACGTGGGCGAGCGCGGCCGAGAAGACCGGCCCCACGATGTCGCAGCGCCACACGCGGGCCTGCACGTAGCGCCAGCCACCCTGCTCACGCAGCCACAGCTCCACGGGCTCGTTGAACCACAGGGCATGCGCAAGGGCCGCGCCGGCGTCGCTGCGGTCCTCGCGCAGGGCCACCACGTAGGTGTCGTTCGTCACGCTGCCACCAATAATGCCCAGTTCAGAGGCCGAGAAGACCTCAACGGCCAGAGCGTCGGCAACGAACGGGGCGTGCAGACGGGTCGCATCGTCGCCCGCAGGTGTGGCGCCCGCGGTAAAGGCGGGGTCGCTCGCGCTCGTCTCGCCCAAGCGACGCCAGACGTCCAGGTCGCAGCGCTCGAGGTCTGCGTCGGGGTGGTTGCCGCAAGCCTTGTAGTCGTCCTCGAAGGCGGCAAGCCCCGCGCGGGCGCGCACGGCGTGCATCTCGCGCGCAAGGCGAACGTAGTAGTCGATGGGCGGCATGGGGCGCCAGCCCAGCACCGCGCGGCGGTGCGGGCGCCAAATCACCGAGAGGCATGTGACGCCGCGCTGGGCAAACCAGTCGCACGCCTCGACGTTTTGCGCCACCGCGTCGCCGACGCTCGCGGCGGCCCCCTCGCCCGCGAGCTCGGCACCGCCCACGAGCTGCGTGTACACGTTGCCGCGGCCAAAGACGTCCACGGCGTCCACCGTGCGACGCAACCACTCGTCGTAGCCAACGTGGGCGTCCTTGCCCGGGCACAGGCGGGCAAACTGGCCCGCTCCCCAGACCTCGAGGTTGGGGCTGTAGGAGCTCACGGGTGCAAGCTCGCGCAGGTGGGCCAGGGTGTCGGCGTCATAGGCAGGCGCCATGAGCTGCGAGGCAAAGGGCGCCGAGAAGCCCTGTCCCATGGCCGAGAGCGCGCGGGCGTAGCGGGCGACCTCGCGCGAGAAGGGCGGCTCGCCGTCGAAGTCGGAGCCGCCCGAGATGTAGAGCTGGGAGTAGCGGCCCGGCTCGGAGAGCGCTGCCCGCACGACCTCGGCGATCTCGGCGCAGGGCACCTCGGGGTCCTGGCCACGACGGGTGAACAGGGCGCAGAAGCGGCACTGCCTGCCCTCGCGCCAGAACTCGCAGCGGCGGTAGGCGGTGAGGATGAGCTTCTGGGCGCGGGCGTCTGCCAGGGCGTCGGCCGGCGTGCCCGCGCTCGTCTCGAAGTCATAGAGCGCGGGGCGCGGGGTAAAGCCGATCACGTCGACGAGGCCCTCGCGCGCATCGCCGGGTGCCTCGTCGCCATCGGCCAAAATCGTGCCCGACGCCGGCTCGCGCAGCGTGAACTCGCAGGTGGCGGCGTCGTAGTCGATAACGTAGGGGTCGTCGTAGGTCTCGCCCCAGTTGATGTAGACGTAGGTGGCGTCGCGCAGCAGCACGCCGCCGGGCATGACGGCGCGCTGGGTGGCGCGGCCGGCGAAGGCGATCTCGAACGGCTCGTCCGAGGCAAAGCGATAGTCGGGCCGCTGCAGCCGCGCGAGCGCGCGGGCGGTCAGGCGCGCGCCATGCCACACCATCGAAATCTTGAGCAGCACAAGCGGGCTCATATCGGGGTACTCCGCGCACAGCCTGCGCCACTCGGCAGCCTTCGACTCCACCATGACTCCGTCTCTCCAATCATCTATCAGCGGGGACAGAGGGACGGGTCTTTTGTCCCCGCCAAACGGGGACATTAGAGCCGTCCCTCTGTCACGGATTACGGAACGAGCACGAGCGCGGCGACGATCCCTGCGTTGAGTCCCACGGCAAACACGAGGTCGCGGGCGCGCAGGGGCACCTCGAAGGCGCAGCGGCGCGGCGCCCCGTCCTCGAACCCGCGCGACTCCATCGCCATTGCAAGGCTCTCGGAGCGCTCGAGGGCGTGGGCCAGCATGGGCACCACGCGACGGGGCGAGAAGGGCCCCACGCGCACGCCGCGCGCCCTGAGCGCAAGGCCCACCTCGCCGTACTCGTCGCGCACCACGGGGAAGAAGTGGTAGGCGGCAAGCACGCCGTAGGCAAACTTGGGCGGCAGGCGGAACTGCTGCATCAGGCTCATGACCAGCTCGAACGCGTCGCTCGTGAAGGCAAACGCCATGCCTAGGCCTCCGTAGGCCAGCACGCGACTCGCAAGCTGCGCGGCCGTGGTCCAGTCGCTCGCAAACAGCGTGCGCTGGCCAAACATGTCTGCCTCGACGCCCGCCGAGGCATTGCCGCTCGCGCCGTACATGAGGCCGGTAACGAACATAGCGAGCGCCGTGATGGCAAACGGCAGCATCGCGAGCGCAAGGCCCCTGCGGTTGCACCCGCGCGAGCAAAGCGTGGCCACGATAGCCAGCGCCGCCACGGCCAGGTTCACGCGCGTGTTGAACGTCACGGACAGGAGCAGCGACGCCACGATGAGCGCCGCGAGCTTGACTCCGGGGTTGAGGCTCCTCATCGCTCACCCACCCCCTCCAGGCTCCGCTCGAAGCGCGTAAGCTCGTCGCGCGAGATTTCGCGGACGCGCCCATCCTCCACAAGCAGCACTTTATTGGCAATGGCTCGGGCAAGCGTGAGGTCGTGCGTGGCCATGACCACGGTGAGGCCCGCCGCCACGCGGCCCATGAGCATGTCGAGCATGAGGCGCGTCGAGCGCTCGTCCTGCGCATAGGTGGGCTCATCGAGCAGCAGCACGTCGGCCGCTCCGGCAAGCATCGAGAGCATGGCGAGGCGGCGCTGCTGCCCCTGCGAGATCTCGTAGGGCGAGCGCTCGGCGAGGCCGGAGAGGGCAAACTCGTCGAGAAGCGCCGGTACGCGGGCCTCGAGCTCTTCCTCGCTGGCGCCGGGGTTGGCCGCGCGCAGCGTCACGAGCACCTCCTCGGCAACCGTGAGGGCCAAAAACTGCAGGCGCGGGTTTTGGAAGACGAGGCCCACGCGACCCTCGACGACAAGGCTCCCGCGCGTCTCGCACGCACCGGCGATGGCGTGGAGCAGCGTCGACTTGCCGCTGCCGCATACGCCCACCAGAGCCACCACGCTTCCTCGGGCCACGTCGAGGCTCACGTCCTTAAGCACCGGGGCGTAGGCACGGCGGCGACCATAGCCGCAGCTCAGGCCATGCGCAAGCACGACGGCACCGCAGCTGGCAACGTCATCGCCGGCGTCATCGCCCGCGCCACCCCTCTCGCCCAGATCGACGGGCGCGTAGCCCGCGGCCCACTCGTTGCCCGAGAAGAGCCCGGCAGCGGCAAGATCGGCCGCATGGGCGGGCCACTCCCCCGCCGAAAACGAGGCATCGTCGAGGCTGCCCTCCCCGCACATGAGCACCACGCGCGTAGCAAACGGCAGCCACCACTCCGCGCGGTGGTCAACGACCACAAGCGTTACGCCCATCTCGGCATTAAGACGACGCAGCTCGGCAGAGACCGCGGCACACGACGCGGGGTCGAGGTTCGCGAACGGCTCGTCGAGCACGAGCGTGCGGGCCCCGCAGGCAAGCGCGGTACACAGGGCGAGCTTCTGCTTGAGGCCGCCGGAGAGTCGCCCGATCTTCTCGGCAGCGCGGTCCTCAAGGCCCACGAGGGTCAGCAGCTCATGGCAGCGGTCGCGCAGGCTGCCCTCGTAACCCACGTTCTCCAGGGCAAAGAGCACTTCGCGCTCGACCGTGTCCATGCAGAACTGGTTGTCGGGGTTCTGGAACAGGATCGAGACCTCGCGGCTGCGCTCGCGCGCGCCCATCTGGGCCACGTCGCGCCCGCCGGCGAGCACGAGGCCCTCCATCTCGCCCGCATAGGTGGGGTAGAGGCCCGCCAGGCACAGGGCCAGGGTCGACTTTCCGCAGCCAGACGCCCCCATCACGAGGACGACCTCCCCCCGGCCAACGGTCAGGGAGAGGTCGCTGAACACGGGGGCTGCGCCCTCGCCGTAGCGAAAGGCGAGGCCCCGCGCCTCGAGTGCGGGCGCCGGGACGGCAGCGGCAGCGGCGCCGTAGCCGTTCGCGGCGGCCTGGGCGCTTGCGACGCCCCGACCACCCGCGACGCAGTTGTCGACGCTTGCGCTAGGCACGGTTGCGGCCCAGGGCATAGCCCTTGAGCAGGCCGGTCTTGGCCAGGCCGTCGCCGATGGCCTTGGACAGGAAGCCGCAGAACACGACGGAGCTCACGAGGCGTACCACGAAGAACATGACGAGCACGGGAATCGAGAGCAGGCCGTAGCCCGAGCGGATGAAGCTCCACACGAAGCTGATGACGGTGCAGAAGACGGCGGCGAGCATCATGTCCTTGGTCTTGAAGCTCTTGTAGTGGCCAAGGGCAAAGGCAAGCTCGGCGCCGGCGCCCTGCACGAGGCCGGTCACGATGACCATGGGGCCGTACATGTTGCCAAGCAGCACCTCGATGAGCGCGGCGATGACCTCGGACACGAGGGCCACGCCCGGGCGCTGGATGATGTAGGCGGCAAGCGTCGAGACCATGAACCAGATGCCAAAGACGATCTCGTTGCCCATGGGGCCGATGCCCATCGGCGTGAACGCGGCGACCATCGCGGCGGCGGCGTACACCGCGATGAGGTAGACCACGCCAAAGACGATGCAGAGCATCGCCACGAAGATGATCTCCTGAAGCTTCCAGCCGCCCTTGGCGCTGTCCTTCTCGTTAGCCATTGCTATCCCCTCTCGCCCGGCTCGCGGGCATCGTGTTGGCCCGCACCCCGCGGGCCCGTAACGCTGGTCTTTTGCGCATCCACCGCGGTGCGCGGTGGATGCGCGCACGGTTGCACGGTCGCCATGGACGGCGGCACCGCGCGGTCCTACTCGGCGGACTCGTCCGTCGGGCTGTTGACGTTAATGGTGAAGTGCAGCACGTAGTGGTGGACGCTCTCGGTGTCCTCCATGAGCTGGCAGACGTCCTGCAGGTAGGCAAAGATGTCGCGGATCGATCCCTCGATGCGCGTGGCGTAATGGATCGTGGTGGGGTTGAGGCCGCGGTCTTCGGCCATGCGCCAGACGGCCGCGATGTCGTCGATGTAGTCGCCCACGCCCATGGGATAGAGGGCGAGCTTGCACAGGGCCGGCTGGGTGGCCGCCTCGACCAGCGCGTGGTTGGGGGCCTCGCCCTCGACGCTCAGGACCGAGTCGCCCGAGACATCGCCGGGGCAACCCTTGGAGACCTGGCCCTCGAGCGCCATGTGGACGTTCTCGGTCCAGGCGCTCGCGAACAGGCCCGCGACGGCGTCCATGACGTAGGGCAGCTTGCCGCGGTAGACGGTAGAGAGGGCATCGGACTCGCTCCAAACGGCCGAGGTGTCGACGCGGCCGAGGGCGCCCAGGATGATGTCGACGAAGTTGTCGCACATGGGGTAGAGCGAGAAGCGGCAGCCAGAGATGGGCAGGCTGGTGCCGCGGCCGGCCCAAGGAAGATCGGGGCGGTTGCAGCCCTCGCAGCAGGATTCGTCGGACATGGTTTCCTCTCCCTATGAGTTGCGTTTTCGCAGGTGGCAGGCGCGGGCTCGGTAGAGAGGACGAATCTGCAAGGTGGGACCGGTGGCCAACGGCATACGGCCGTGGCACGAGAAAAGCCGCCGTAAAGCGGAGAGCTTCCCTACGCTGGTCCTAACCAGGTCAGGTTCAAGGGGTTGGAAATCCTCTCAGCTCTTGCGAGCACCCCCAGCTGTGTTGCGCAAGCCTTTGTTCGCGCAACGGCATTGGATTATACGGCGAGCGGTTGCCACGTCAAGTGTCGTTGTTGGCGGCAGGGCATTGGGGAAGCCCCTGATTCGAAAACCCATCAAATAGGTAACCTACGAGGGACTCTTCGAGTAGAGCGACCCTCATGGCAATAAAACCCCAGTTGGCCAATGGGCCGGCAGACGACCTACTTGGCACGCGCGCCGGAGGTTACCTATTTGATGTGTTTTTTGGCAGACTGATGCCCCCTCGCAGGCCGGACCCGGCAAATTACCCCATCAGTTGTGTAGCCGAATCGGTGGTTGCCAAAGTAGAGAGCTTCCCAAACCGGCAAACCCCAGTTGGACAACGGACGACCGGGCCGACTACCCAACCCGCTGCCTCGCCCCTACCCAAACGTTTACGCAACGGGCACGCCCGCTTGTGCAACACTAATGCGCAAGGAAAACCGCAACCAACGCCGCGGCGCTCCCCGGCCGCGACCGCGCCCCTGCGCGCGCCCACAGGAGGGATGAACATGTTTAGAATCGGCCTGCTCACGAGCGGCGGCGACTGCCAGGCTCTCAACGCCACGATGCGCGGCATCGTCAAGACCATCCTCAAGAACTCAAAGGACAAGGTCGAGATCTTCGGCTTCGAGGACGGCTACCAGGGCCTCATCTACGGCCGCTACCGTCAGATGAAGTGGAAGGACTTCTCGGGCATCCTCACGCAGGGCGGCACCATCCTGGGCACCTCGCGCACCCCGTTCAAGCTGCTCGACGTCCCCGAGGCCGACGGCGTCGAGAAGGTCCCGGCGATGATCGCCACCTACCGCAAGCTCAAGCTCGACGTGCTGTTCGTGCTAGGCGGTAACGGCTCGACCAAGACGGCCAACCGCCTGCGCGATGAGGGCCTCAACGTCATCGCGCTGCCCAAGACCATCGACAACGACACCTGGGGCACCGACATGACGTTTGGCTTCCCCAGCGCCATCGACATCGCCACCAAGTGCATCGACGACATCCACACCACGGCCAACAGCCACCGTCGCGTCTTCGTCATCGAGATCATGGGCCACAAGGTGGGCTGGATCCCGCTGTATGCGGGCATCGCCGGCGGCGCGGACGTCATCCTCATCCCCGAGATTCCCTACAGCATGGACAACGTGGTCGCCGCGATCGAGCGGCGCGAGAAGGACGGCGGGCGCTTCGCGATCGTCGTGGTGGCCGAGGGCGCCATCTCGCGCGAGGAGGCGGCCATGAAGAAGAAGGACTACAAGAAGAAGGTGGCCGCGAGGGTGCAGCCTTCCGTTGCCTACGACATCGCCGAGGAGATTGCCCAGCGCACCGACCGCGAGATTCGCGTGGCGGTGCCGGGCCACACCCAGCGCGGTGGCGAGCCGAGCGCCCAGGACCGAATCTTTGCCACCCAGTGCGGCGTCGAGGCCGCGCGCGGCGCGCTCGCGGGCGAGTTTGGCTACATGATTGCCCAGCGTGACGGCCACATGGCGCGCGTTCCGCTCGAGCAGGTGGCCGGCAAGCTCAAGTACGTCGACCCCAACTGCGAGCTCATCCGGGAGGCCAAGCTCCTGGGCATCTCCTTCGGCGACGAGTAGGCCGAGAGGGAGGTCAGGCGGCGTCCCAATGGCCCAGCCGAGAGGGACGCCGGGCAACACCCGAACGACTTGGCCGAGAAAAACTGCAGGCACCAACCCATGCCCGCGATGGCACGCGCAAGCGCCGCCATCGCGGGCTTTTTTTGAGAGGCGCATCCCGTACAATTTAATAAAGGACAGCCGCCAGCGGGGAGGCGACCATGAGCGAGACGACCGTTCAGTTCATGTGGTTCATCGTCATCACGTTGGTGGCAACGCTGTTGCAGATCGCCCTGTTCCTGGGCGTCGCTGCCCTGGTCGTCCTCATCGTCAAGAAGCTGTGGAAGTAGCGGGCTGGCCGCGAGTCCGCGCGGCGTACCCGCCCGGCCCGTCAGCATCGCACCGGCCTACCCGGACCGCCGGCATCGTACCGGCTCGAACCGGCCCGCCGGCATCGCGCTCCACCTCACTCCCGCACCCATTCAACCAAAAAGGCGCCCCGCCGCCGAACGGCGTCGGCAGCGGGGCGCCCGCGCGTCAATCCAAATTAGCAGCCACTACGCCAGCGTGGCACCATCGGCACCGTCGATGCGGACGTCGGCGTCGTAGAACGCCTTCACCGCCGCGATCGCCAGGGCCACGTCGCGCGTGCCACCCGTCTCGTAGCTCGAGTGCATAGCCAGCTGCGGCAGGCCCACGTCAACGGCGTGCGTGCTGACCTGCGTGTTCGACAGGTTGCCCAGCGTGGAGCCGCCCGCCATGTCGCTGCGGTTGGCAAACACCTGCACGGGCACGCCGGCGTCTGCGCACACCGCCGCGAACACCGCGCGCGAGAAGGCGTCGGTGCAGTACTTCTGGTTCGCGGCCTCCTTCACCACGATGCCACCGTTCAGCACGCAGCGGTTGAGGGCGTCGGACTTGTCGGACTGGTTGGGGTGCACGGCGTGCGCGTTGTCGCAGCTCACGAGCATCGAGCCGGCAATGGCGCGGCGCAGGGCCTCCTCGTCCTTGCCCAGTGCCGCGTTGATGCGACCCAGGGTGTCGGCGAGCAGGGTCGACATCGCGCCCTGCTTGGTGTTGGAGCCAACCTCCTCGTTGTCAAAGCAGCAGTAGACGCTCACGTCGCGCTGGTTGTCGCTCGCGAGGAGCGCCTTGAGCGAGGTGAACGCGCAGGCCAGGTCATCGAGCTTGGGCGAGGACACAAACTCGCTCGCCACGCCCCACACGCACGGGCGCTGGCGGTTCACGAGGAACAGGTCGCGTGCGACGATCTGCTCGGGAGCCACGCCCAGGCTCTCGGCCACCAGGGCGTCAACGGTGCCCACCGTGCAGTCGCCGGCCGACATGATGGGGCACAGGTCGCTCGCGCGGTTGGGCGAGAACTTCTCGTTCATGGCGCGGTTCATGTGGATGGCGAGGCTCGGGATGAGCGCCACGTCGCGGTCGAGCGACACGAGGCGGCTCTCGATGCGCGCGCCGTCGCGCACGAGCACGCGGCCGGCCAGCGACAGCGGCTTGTCGAACCAGGTGTAGTCGATCATGCCGCCGTAGGCCTCGGTGTCGAGGCGCAGGTAGGAGCTGGGGCCGTCGAGCTCGCAAGCCGTCTTGAGCTTGAACGTGGGCGAGTCGGAGTGCGAGGCAGCAAGCTGGAAGTGGTACGAGCTGGCCTCGTCGTTGAGCTTCTCGCCCACCTTCCAGGCGATGACGCTCGAGTTGTTGCGGCAGGTGTAGTACGAGCCGCCGGGACGCACCTCCCAAGCCGCGGTCTCGGGCAGGTAGGTGAAGCCCGCCTCGTCGAGATAGGTGCGGATGGTCGCCGCCGTGTGGAACATGCTCGGGCTCTTCTGGATGAAGTCGATGAGCTCCTCGGCAAGCGCCACGTCGGCCGCGGAGGTCTTGCTAGTGTTGGCCATGGTTTTCCCTTCCTTGGGTTATTGCCTCGTCCAGTCTATAGCACCCGTGATGCCGCAGCCGAGAAGGATGCGGGCGAACGGGACGTCCCCCCCGCCCCGCGCCGTACAATGGCGGCGAAGAGTCGACGAGAGGAGACCCGCGTGACCGCATCGAACCCACTCAACGTCCTCGTGCTGCTGCCGCTTACGGACGAGCAGCGCGCCCGCCTCGAGACCGGCGCGCCCCACGCCCGCTACACCTACGTGACGCCCACAAGCCCGCTGGACGTGGGCGCACCCTCGGCCGAGCAGGTAGCCGAGGCCAACGTCATCGTGGGCAACGTCTCGCCCGCGCTGCTTGGCCACGCCGCCAACCTCAGGCTGCTGCAGCTCAACTCGGCCGGCTACGACAGCTACATCTCCGCAGGTACCGTGCCCGCCGCGGCCGCGCTTGCCTGTGCCGTTGGCGCCTATGGCCAGGCGGTCTCCGAGCACCTCTTTGCCATGACGCTCTCGCTCATGAAGCGTCTCCCCACCTACCAGGACTGCCAGCGCAAGCACAACTGGGCAGACCTGGGGCCAGTCACGACCTTTGACGGGGCGCGCGTGCTCGTGCTGGGCACGGGAGACATTGGCGGCCACTTCGCGCGCCTGTGCGCCGGCATGGGCGCCACCGTCGTGGGCGCCAACCGCCACGGTGGCGAGGCCCCGGCGGGCTTCAGCCGAGTCGTGACGATGGACGCGCTGGCCGCTGAGCTTGCGGAGGCAGACGTCGTAGCGTCGTTTCTCCCCAGCACGCCGGCCACCCGCGGTCTTGCGAACGAGAAGTTCTTCTCGGTATGCAAGCCGGGCGCCTACTTTGCTAACGGCGGGCGCGGCGACCTCGTGGTGGCAGACGCCCTCGTGGCCGCGCTCGAGAGCGAAAGGCTCGCCGGAGCCGCACTCGACGTCACGACGCCCGAGCCCCTGCCGGCCGACCACCCCTTCTGGAACACCAAGAACCTGCTGCTCACGCCCCATGTCTCGGGCGGCTTCCACATGGCCTGCGTGCTCGACAACATCGTGGGCATCGCGGCCGAGAACCTCGCCCACCTCGCGGCCGGCGAGCCCATCCGCAACTTCGTGCGGCACTAGGGCAAGACGGGCAGGGCGGCAAGGCGCGCTCACTCCCCAGCCACCCCTGCGCCCACGCGCCACGACCGCCGGCCGCCCCCCTCTTTACAGAAAAGGTGACAAAGGGCTCTGGCCCCTTTGTCACGCGCGCCGCTCACTCCCCAAATTCTGCGCCCGCACGAGCCCGCCACAACTTAAGCGGGTAAGTGTGCCAATCTATAAGGTCACGAACGCGCGCGGCGCCAGGCAGCAACTAAGGAGGGCACATGTATCTTGAGGGCATCGACTCTCCCGCCGACGTGCGGGCGCTGCCCCGCGAGGCCATGCCCGTCCTCTGCGCCGAGATTCGCCACGCCATCATCGACAGCTGCGCCAAGATCGGTGGCCACCTCGGCCCCAATCTCGGCATCGTCGAGCTCACGGTGGCGCTCCACCGCGTGTTCGACTCCCCCACTGACAAGCTCGTCTTCGACGTCTCGCACCAGACCTACGCCCACAAGATGCTCACCGGCCGCGCGTGGAACTACCTCGACCCCAAGCGCATGGGCACCCTCTCGGGCTTCGCGAGCCCAGTCGAGAGCGAGCACGACCACTTCTCGATGGGCCACACCTCCACCTCGGTGAGCCTCGCGGTGGGCCTCGCCCGCGCCCGCGACCTCGCCGGCCAGAGCCACGACGTCGTTGCCGTGATTGGCGACGGGTCGCTCTCGGGCGGCCTCGCCTTCGAGGGCCTCGACGACGCGGCGACGCTCGCCAGCGGCCTCGTCATCGTGGTGAACGACAACGAATGGTCGATCTGCCCCAACCATGGCGGCCTGTACGCGAGCCTCGCCCACCTGCGCGAGACGGGCGGCACCGCGACCGACAACCCCTTCCGCGCGCTGGGCCTCGACTACCGCTATGTCGAGAACGGCAACGACGAGGCTACCGTCGAGGCGGCATTGCGGCAGGTAAAGGGCTGCGCACACCCCATCGTGGTGCACGTGCACACCCGCAAGGGCCTGGGCTTTGCGCCCGCCGAGGCCAACGAGGAGAGCTGGCACCACGTGGGTCCCTTTAACCCCGAGACGGGCGCCAAGCTGGGCGGTGGGCGCGCAAGCGGCGGCATCGTCGAAGCGCCGCCCGCCACCTACGCCGACCTCACGGGCGAGTACCTGCTGGGCCGCATGCGCACCGACCGCGACCTCGTTGCCGTCTCGAGCGCCACGCCCTACATGATGGGCTTCACGGCAGACCGCCGCGAGGCCGCTGGCCAGCAGTTTGTTGACGTTGGCATTGCCGAGGAACACGCGGCCACGCTCTGCGCGGGCCTCGCCGTCGGCGGCGCGCACCCCGTCTGGGGCGTCTACGGCACGTTTCTGCAACGCGCCTACGACCAGCTGTGGCACGACATCTGCCTCAACGCCTCGCCCGCCACGATCCTTGTGTTTGGCTCGAGCGCCTTTGGCACGACCGATGCCACTCACCTGGGCTTTTATGACATCGCGATGCTGGGCGACATGCCAGGCCTCACCTACCTGGCGCCCACCTGCCGCGAGGAGTACCTCGCCATGCTCGACTGGGCCTGCGGCTACGAGGGCAGCCCGGTCGCCATTCGCGTGCCGGGCGCGGGCGTCGTGAGCCGCGCCGACGTTGCGCTGCCGACCAACGGCTTTGCCGCCGCCGAGCCCGAGATCGTGCGCGAGGGGTCAGGAGAGGTGGCGCTTCTCGCCCTCGGTGCCACGATGCCGCTGGGTCAGCAGGTGGTCGAGCGCCTTGCCGCCACGGGCATCGACGTCACCCTGGTGAACCCGCGCTACGCCTGCGGGATCGACCGCGACTGGGTGGTGCGCCTGGGACGCACCGCGCGCCTCGTCGCGACGCTCGAGGACGGCGTGCTCGACAGCGGGTTTGGCAGCCGCATCGCCTGCCTGCTGGGTGCAGACGGCACGCGCGTGCGCTGCTTTGGCCTGCCCCATGGCTTCCCCGACCGCTACGAACCAGCGGAGCTTCTCGCCGCATGCGGCATGACCTGCGATAACATCGTGAGGGAGATTACCGAGCTACTAGAGGGATAGCCCATGCGCGCCAGCGACCTTGAACACGTGCCGTTCTACTCCACCACCTTCGAGGTTGCCGCGGCCGATGGCGCCGACGCGCTCTGGGGCCTCATCCAGTGCGTCCGCGGCTGGATATGCCGCAAGTGGCCCGAGGTCCCGCGAGACATCGAGCGCTGGAGCAGGTTCAAGGTGGGCACGCGCGCCGAGCTCGACGTGTCAGGCGTGGCCTTTGAGTCGGCCCTCGTTCAGCGCGAGGACGGCAGCGTGAGCTGGGCGGGCACCATTCGCGAGACTTTTCGCGAGGGCGAGTGCGCCCCGCGTGAGTGGCGCACCTCGGTTGGCTTTGCGGCGCGCGAGGGCCTCGCGAGCGGCACCGTCTCCGTCGCCGTCTCGTACGCTGACTATTCCGGGTTTCTCGGCCCCATCCTGGACGAACCGCAGGCAAGCGTGCCGGGACTCGTGAGGGGCATCGTCGAGTGCGACTGGCTCGAGGCCACGACGTCGGGGCTGCCCGCGTCGCTGCACGCGATTGGCCTTGGGGCCGGCGACTTTGATGCGTTCTGGCGGTTTGCGAGCAAGCCGGGGCGTACGACGCCGGCCGTTCTCGTAAGCCCCAAGTTCGATGGGACCGTGGTGCGCCACGCGCTCGACGTTCGGGCGCTCGCCGCCATGCTGGGCACGAGCGCTCGCGTCTATTACTCCATTGACCAGGACTTTTGCGCCGAGATGGACGCGGGGCTTCCCAACCTCGACCTGCGCTGCGACGGAGGCACAGTACGCGTCTACGCTCCACTGCCGCGCTTTGAGCGCCCGGAGGACGCAAGGCGGCACCGCTTCTTCTCGTTTGCCCGCGCGCAGGAGCTGGGCGAGGAGCAGCTGCTGGCCATTCTCCACCGGGCGCTGGCCCAGCAGCCCGTGCGCACGGGTCAGCCCCTAGGCATTGCCGAGATTCGCAGCGAGCTGCGCGTGACGCGCGTGATACGCGAGGCCCGGCGCATCGAGACCCTGAGCAAGGCGGACGCCCAGCGTCAGATCGATGAGGCGCTCGACCTGTCACTGCAGCTCGAGGAGGAGAATCGACAGCTCACGGCACAGCTCAGCAGCTCGTGGACGCTGGGGACGAACGGCGGTACTGGGGCGGGCGAGACCGTTGAGCTACCCAGCTGGCCCAAGACCCCCGAGGCCGTGGGGCAGCTCATGGTGGATGCGTATCCCGAGAGGCTCGACTTTACCGAACGCGGCTGGAAGACGCTTCGCAAGGAATGCAAGGCGAGCACCGAGCTGGTCTGGAACGCCCTGCGCGACCTCGCGTGCGTGGCGCACGGGCTGTACGCGAGCGGCGCGCGCGACATCGAGGGCGAGTTCCGCGCGCGGTCGACCTTCGAGTTTGCGTCCAACGCCGGGATGATGACGCGCAAGGACCCCTGGCTCATGGCCCAGTATCGCGACGTCTACCAGGGTCGCGAGCTCAACTGCGAGGCGCACATCGGCAAGGGCAATGGCCACAGCAAGGACCGAGGCGACATCCGCGTCTACTTTGCATTCGACCGCATGAGCGGCAAGATCGTCGTCTCGAGCTGCGGCCCGCACCTCGACAACTACTCGACCCGCAAGATTCACTAGGCCGAGCAGGCATCAAGCCCCTAGGAGGTTCGTGGCGCCGAAACTGTCAATGAAAACGGTTACACGTGCGGTAGCGACTGATTAGCGGATAGTCCTGGCAAGCCCCGGCGCCAGCCAAAGGCCCGCCGCACCGCATTAGGGACGTCAACGACCGCATTTAGTACGAATCTCGGACCAAACGGCCCACTTCGCAAGCCCACATGCCGCACTGGCCGCACGTGTAACCGGTTACAGTGACAGCCTGAGCCAAGCGAACATGTTCGGCCGGGCCAAAATGTCAGTGAAACCGGTTTCCTGTGCAGCGCCCCCAAATTTAGCGGACAATCAAAACGCAAACGAACGCCCTCGGGAACAGTTCAGAAGGCCCCGGCAGTCCTACGCGCCCCCATTTAGTACGACTTTCGTACTAAATGGGAAGCCAGCCACCTCCTGGCGCCCCGCCCACTGCACCAGAAACCGGCTACAGTGACAAATCCAGACGCACGAATCCCTCGGAACGCATAAGGCGCTCGTTCAAGCCCGTAAACCCACCGTTCACACATCAACTGTTAACTCATATCGCCCCGCTGGGCATAACGAAACCGTTGTGTTCAATCAGCGAAAGGGGCAATCATGTTCGACATCAACGGCAAGACAGCGGTGATTACAGGCGGAACCTCCGGCATTGGCCTGGCCACCTCCGAGGCCTTCCTCAAGAAGGGTGCCAAGGTCGTCATCGCCGGCCGTAACGCCGAGCGTGGCGCCGCAGCAGAGGCTCAGCTCAAGGAAATCGCGCCCGACGTTATCTTCCGCCAGACCGACACCAGCGACGAGGACGACGTCAAGGCTCTCGTCGACTTCGCCGTCGAGACCTTTGGCTCCGTCGACATCATGTTCAACAACGCTGGCGTCGGCGGCATGGCGCCCGTCGACCAGATGAGCGGCGAGGAGTTCCGCAAGCTCATCGACATCAACCTCACCGGTGTCTTCTACGGCATCAAGTACGCGGCGTTGCAGATGGAGAAGCAGGGCAACGGCGGCGCCATCGTGAACACCTCCTCCATCGAGGGCTGCGTGGGCGACCCGCTGCTGCCGCACTACAACGCCTCGAAGGGCGGCGTGAACCTGCTCACGAAGTCTGCCGCACTGGCGCTTGCCAAGTACGGCATCCGCGTGAACACCGTGAACCCCGGCTACATCGAGACCGGCATGGTCAACGAGGGAACGATGGGCAAGGAGGGCATCGAGCACCTCAAGAGCCTGCACCCGCTGGGCCGCCTGGGTCAGGCCAGCGAGATTGCCCACGGCGTCGTCTTCCTGGTGGAAAACGAGTTCACCACGGGCCACAACCTCTACATCGACGGCGGCTACACCGCGCAGTAGGAGCCAAGCGCATCAAGTACGATGGGGCGTTGCGAGCTCAGCTCGCAACGCCCCACTCTATTCTCACCCACATCGAGTAAGACGCGCATGAGAGGCAGCTCGCCACGGCAGAAGTGTCAGTGTAAACGTTTTCCGGTGCAGCGCCCTTCAATTAGCGGATAGCACAGACGGCCCATTCTGCTTTCAGCGGGTGCAACTGAACCCATCGCACCCCCGTTTGGTACGAAATTCGCACCAAACGGGGGTGCACTTTGCTTCTTGCGCTGCATCTACTGCACCGGAAATCGTTTACATTGACAGATTTGAGCCAGCAAACCCAGCGAGCACTTTGCAGCGCTATCCAGAATGCGGCCGCACCTTATCCCAACATGCACTTCACAAACTCATCGCCCGCAAAGACCTCCTCGCCTGGCTCTACAAGCAAATCGACGCAGGTCATGTCCGCAGAGTTCGTCACGGCAAGCACCACGCAATCGGGATGGCCCGCCGCGGCCACGCGCTCGCGATCAAAGCGCACAAGGGGCTGACCGGCCTCGACATGGTCGCCCTGGGAAACAAGCAGTTCAAAGCCCTCGCCACGCATCTCAACGGTGTCGATGCCCACATGGACGAGGAGCTCGACGCCGTCATCGGCGGCGATGCCAAAGGCATGAGGCATGGCCGCGCTCACCGTGCCGGCGGCCGGCGCATACGCAACATCCTCGTCGGGCCAAACGGCACAGCCCGCTCCAAGCATACCGGCGGAAAACACGGGGTCAGGCACGTCGCCAATCGCCGCAACGCGCCCGGAGACCGGTGCGCGCAGCACAACGACGCTTCCTTGTTCTCGTAGCGTATCCAGCGTAACCATATCTCCCCAATCAAACAGGCTCTCGGGAAAGCGTACAGCAAAAAGGGGCCGCTCCGAAAAGGAGCAGCCCCACAGCCACGCTTATAAAACCAGCGACTACCCCGTGACGATCGAGTCGAGGTGCAGCGGCATACCCGTCGTGTGCGCCGAGACCTCGGACGCCAGGTAGAGGGCCGCAAACGCCACCTCCTCGGGCCGGCAGTAGCGCTTGTCGAGCGCCGTGCCGGCAAAGATCTTCTCGGCCTCCTCGTGGCTCATCGTGTCGCCAAACGTGTCGAACTCGATGCGGCGCATCATGTCCGTATCGACCGGCCCCGGGCAGATGTAGTTGACGTGCACGCCCGCGGCGCCCACCTCGTTGGCCACGCACTTGGTGAGGCCCGCCACCGCATACTTGCTCGAGCAGTACGTGCTCATCGTCGCGGCCGGGGTGTAGGAACCGGCCGAGGCAATGACCACGATCGAGCCCGACTGCTGCTTGAGCATGTAGGGCACGGCGTACTTCATGACATACATCGGACTAAAGACGTTGAGCGCGTAGACCTTGTTGACCTCGTCCATGTCAACGTCCTGGATGGGCACGCACTTGCCCTCGTAGCCGGCGTTGGGAATGGCGACGTCAACGGTGCCAAAGTACTCGGCCGCGCCCTCGACAAAGGCCTTGACCTGGTCTTCCTTGGTGGCGTCGACCACAAATCCCTTGACGTGGTCCTCGTCGAGGCCCAGCGTGGGGATAAGGGCGTCGAGCTTCTCCTGGCGAGTCGACGAGATGGCGAGCTTGGCGCCCTCGGCGGCAAACGCGCGGGTGATGGCCGAGCCAATGCCGCCCGTGGCGCCGGTGATGAGAACGACCTTGTCCTTGAGCTTCAGATCCATGTTTCCCCCTCCATGGGTTGCGCCCGCAGCCGCGCCCCGCGCCTACAGGCCCGTCTCGCGCTCGATGGCACGCATCACTGTTTTAACCATTTCTTCAGCCCTTAATATCAGAAGTTGAAGCGTTATCGATAAATGGTGATAACGAGTAGCATGGGTGGCAGAAGAGGCGCAACCAAGGAGGGGCCATGCACGTCGTCGAGCACGTGATCGAGTCCGAGAAGGGTCGCATCGTGGGTGACCTCGCCCTGCCAGACTTTGCGGCCGAGACGAACGAGGCAGCGGCGTCAACGGTGGCCGAGAAGAGCGGGACGCCTGGAACCTCGACCCCTATGCGGAGATTGGTGTCTACGGGCGACCCGTGCTCATCACCCACGGCACGGCAGACGAGCTGGTAGACCCACGCTACTCGCAGAGGGCGGCCGCGGTCTACGACCACGCTGGTCTGCACCTCATCGACGGTGCCGGCCATGGCTTCCACGGTGCCGCGCTCAAGGAGGCCACCGGCTACCTGGTCAGCTACCTCGCGAGGGAGAGGGCATAGGAAGCCCAGCGGGAGCCAGGCTTTCGCATCTCGCAGCGCCCGGCATGGCTCGCGCACCACCATGCCGGGGTGGGCGTCTCTGGCGCGCTTTCGCTCCGCAGCCTTCGCGCGACCAGCCCAAACAGATATCGCCGGCGCCCCTCACTGCCTTCGCGCGCCGCCCTTAGTGCTTGAACAACTTGGCCATGAGGTCGGCGTTGAGCTTGAGACGCGCGGCCTTCTCGGCATCGTCCTTGGCCCAGGCGCCGGGCATGCCGCGCAGCACGTCGCCCTTGCCGCAGCCCGCCGGCAGCTCGGCCAGCGGCACGTCCATGAAGCGCGTGCCATCGACCTCGAGCACCGCGATGTTGCCCTCGATGCGGTCGATAATTGCCTGCATGTCTCCTCCTCGCTTCTCGCGCACCACGCCGGCGCCCACAGGCACCCTACGGGTTGCACCTCTTGCACGGGGTATACCCCTGCGACTCCGCCTCGGAGCGCGACATCGCCACGAGGCCGCTCGAGTTGTTCAGGCTCGAGCAGCCCTTGCGATGGTAGCGCTTGCCCTTGCCCGAGGCCGTCACGTACACCACGTCGCCCACCTGCTCGTCGCCGCTCACGCTCTGGCCGCCACCAGCCGCCGCGCCCGACGACTCGCCCGAGCCGCTCGAACTGCCGCTGGAACCACCTCCCGAGCCGGTGCCAGAGCCGTGCCCGATGGAGCGGCCGCTCTTGCCCGCGTCCTGGCTCGCCGCCTCGACGCTACCCTCGCGCTCGCTCGTGACGCTCACCGTGGTGCCGTCCGAGGCGGCCGTGACGGTGCCGTTTACGCGCGTGCCGTACACGTGCGTGCCCACGCCCGCGAGCGCATCAAGCACCACCTGGGTGGGGTGGCCGTAGTTGTTCTGGCCGTAGGAGATGACGGCCGCGCTTGGGGTCAGCTTGCTCGCGAGCTCGGTGTCCATACCCGAAGCGCTGCCGTGGTGGGCCACCTTGAGCACGTCAACATGGCCTGCCCCGCACAGCTTCTGGGCCTCGGCCGGGGCGTCCCCCGTAAAGAGGAACGTGCTGTTGCCGTAGGTCACCTTGATGATGGCCGAGTAGGCGTTGTCCTCGGAATAGCTCGCGCCCTGCTCGGGCCACAGGAGCTCGGCGGTATAGTTCTCCCCGCTTGCGACGGTGCGGCCGGCATAGCACGGCTCAATCGACAGACCCTTGTCGGCAATGGCCGTGAGGAAGCGCGTGTAGGTCTTGGTCGAGCTGTTGACCTCGGGCGCCCAGACGCTGCGCACGTCCATGGTCGAGATGATCGTGTCGAGCCCACCGATGTGGTCGGCGTCAGGATGGGTGGCCACGAGCCAGTCGATCGTGTTGCGTCCATCGGCCGCAAGCTGGGACTTTACCGTACCAGCCTCGCCCGTGGGCGTGTCGATGAGCATGGTTTTGCCGTCGGGAAACTCGATGATGCTCGCGTCGCCCTGGCCCACGTCAACGAAGCGCACGACGAGGTTGTCGAGCGCGGGCGTGGCCGCGGGGGCCTCGGTCGTTGCGGGGGCCGTGGTCGCTGCGGCAGTCGAGGCTGCAGCGGTGGCGACCGCCGGGGCCGCCTGCTGCTGCGGGGACTTGCTGGGCGCGAGCGACCCCATGAGCAGCAGCGACACGAAGGCGCATGCGACGCCCGCGAGCACCTGCCGCACGACGGGAGGCCACGAGCCCACGCGCCTCACGAACTTGGAGTCGGGCGCCTGCTGGGCAAGCTTGCGCCAGCAGTAACGGACGAGGAACCACAGGCCCACGCCCGCGGCGACGCACGCCACGAAGGCCAGCGCGTAAATGGCCAGGCACAGCAGCACGAATGCCGCGCAGTACCACAGGCAGCCCCGCTTCTTGTGAACGACGGCAATCTTCTTGCCCATACGCACTCCCCTGTTCGGGCGAACCTGTCACTTGCTCCAGCATAGCCCTCCGCGATCCTTGCATTTTAGCGGAGAGCTATGATGGGCGGAGCGTGGGCAACGCATCACAGCGCACGGCCAAGAATCAAAAGCAGGATGCCGTAGATGATTCCGGCCAGCACCGCCTTAAGCAGGGCTCGGGCCAGTAGGCTGCGCATCGGCTCAATCTCGGTATGCCCCGCCGCTTTGGCACGGTGCCTGTCCAAGAGGTCGATTCCCAAATCGACAAGCAAGGTGCACAGGGTCACAAGAAATATCCTGGTAAGCAGTACTGTCATGACGCGTCACGGCCTTCGGCGCGGTCCTTTTGACTTGTCCCGATTCATCTGGGCATCCCGAATGTATCGCTCAACGCGGACATTAATCCAAAGGCAAGGTTGGCCCGGCCAGCCACGCTTTTGTCGCGCACCAGGGCGCACTCTGAGGCCATTAGCAGCCCGCATGGTCACAAAACTGGAGACGCCATGAACGACAGGGGCCCGCAGAAGGAGATCGAGCAGCTAACCGACGAGTGCTCGACGGCCGTTTTGCAGGGCGACGGCTCGACCAGAACTTAAGGGCATCAACCTGCGTAGGCGCTCTGGAAGCGAGCACGCATTTGCCCTATGAGCCCAAGTGCCCCAAGCGGAGCAGGCCACCGAGCCGTTGAGCGCGGAAACAGCATCGAGACACGAAAAAGGCCATCGACTAAGTCGATGGCCTTGAACATTTGGTCGCGGGGGCAGGATTTGAACCTACGACCTTCGGGTTATGAGCCCGACGAGCTACCAGACTGCTCCACCCCGCACTGTGTAAGTGCGCGCTTGCGCAAAAAAGAAATATACGCGCCCTTCCCCACCGCGTCAACAATGTGAAGACATCTCCACAATTTGCTCGTCCAACAGAGGCAGCGGCGCGTCGAGCGGCAAAGCCGACGATACGCTAATCAGCTTTTTCGTGCTTAAAACGGGGCAGACCAAGTAGAAGGGGCGACCACCACGGTAAAACCCCAGTTGGCAGAAGCCCATTTGGCAGCCCTACCCGGCCAACCGACAAACAAGCACGAATAAGTTGATTAGCCCCAGCGGGATCAGCGCCCGCCCAGCAAGCAACCCCAGCCCTCGTAAAGCGCGCGTAGGCCGCCCGGTACTCGCCCCGCAGACGCTCGACGTGGCGGTCACTCACCCGCAATGCGTTGATCAACTTTTTCGTGCTTGTATGGCGCCAGCTCGAGTAGAGCGGCATAGCGCCCCTGTAAAGCTGCTGGTAGAAAGGCCGGTGGCATCCTGCATACCCGCCCGGTCGCTAAACAAGCAAGAATAAGCTGATTAGCCCCTCAGCGAAGCCGCCGAGCGCGCACGGCTCCAGCGGCCAACGCGGACGCAAGCTGATCAGCCTATGTACACCAACTTGGCGACAGCTCGAGTAGAGCAACGCAATGCCCCCACAAAATCGCAGGTAGAAAGGGTGGCAGATACCAGGCTACTCACCCATACCCAGCCATGGTGTACAGAAGTCGATTAGGGTTCCTCCAAACGGTCGGTCCGCCCCACGGCGCGGCAATCTTAGCCGCACGCCCACCGCGGCCGCACACGGCGCGGCAGCCTCGCCGGCCGCCCCCCCGCCCAACAAAATAGGCGACGCGGGTCTCCCCGCGCCGCCCTCGCGCACCTACTTGTTCTCGATGCTGCCGATGTTCTTGAGCTCAATCGAGATCAAACCGTTTTCCTCGGTCGAGAACTGGATGAACTCGGGGTCGTCGCCGTACTCGGCCGGGAACGACACCTCGATGCCCGTGTCGGTCACGATGCGGTGGCACCGCACGCGCTTCTGCGCCACGGCCCTGCGGTCGACCGCCACGTTCTCGGGCAGGTGGCGCACCTCGGCCTCGGTCTCGAACGCCTTGCGCGCGGGCTCGGAATCCTCGAACACCTTCTCGGCCAGCCCGTCGCGCGAGAAGCTGTCGCACTCGTCGACCTGTTCGGCCACGAACGCCTTGGCCTTCGACAGCGCGAGCGCCGCGTTGGCGCCGTGCTCCTCGGCCACCTTCTCGACGATCTCGGTCACACAGTCGATCGTCTCGCGCGCGCTCGCCTCGCTCGTGCACTGCAAGAGGCCCTCGGGCAGCACGAGCGTCTCCTGCCCGTCGATCGTGCGCGGCTTGTCCACGTAGGAAATCTCGAGGTTATCGGCACGCACGACCGCCCAGCTCGCGAGCTTCTGCGTCGCCGCCGGCAGCACGCCATAGCGCCTCACGATGTCGCAGCTCACCATCGTGCCCGCCTGGCTCACCTCATGCACAAACGCCTTCTTGCCCTCGAGCAGGAAAAGCCCCAGGTAGCGCACGTCCTCGCCATCCATGAAGTCGACCACGAGCATGTCGGTGCTCTTGGCCCCGTCGGCGCGCTGGATCTCGCCAAACACGAAGTTGGCCATGTCGGCCGTCAGCGGAACGAACTCGTCGGCGCCATGCAGGTAGCGGCTCACCTTCGTGGACAGCGCGTTGTCGGAGCCAAACCTGCCATGGCGGCAGTCGGTCGACCCCAGAGCCTTGCGGCAGATGCTCTGCACGTAGGCCTTGACGGGCTTCTCCTCGAGGTCGAGCTCGGCCTTCGACAGCACGCTCACGGCCGAGTCGAGGTCGAGCACGTGCAGAACGGCCTTGTTGAGGCGAATGATCATGAACCCCTCCATATGGTGGGCCCGCGCGGGCGCGACCGCCCGCGACGCCGGGCGCGGATTGCAGGCGTCAACTATACCGCGCCCCACGCAAACGAAATCGAATCTCAAGAATCCCTGCTAAACCGTACCCAAAACGGGGAGAAGAACAACTACGACAAAAGGAGGCCAACAATGGCACGCACCATCATCCTCGTCCGTCACGGCAAGGCGAAAAAGGCCCAGCTTGGCACGGACGACATCGACCGTCCGCTCGTTCCCGGCGCCGCCGAGGCGCTCGCCCCCACCTTCCGCCACGCGATGGCCCAGCTCCACAGCGCGCGCCAGGCGCACCTGTGGGCGAGCCCGGCCCTGCGCGCCAAGCAGACGAGCGCCGCGCTGGCGCCCGCGCTCGTGGGCAACGGCATCCAGATCGTCGAGACCCGCAACCTGCCCTGCCTGTTCGAGCAGGACCAGGCCACCTTCCTCGACGAGCTCGCCGCCACGCCCGACGACGCCTGCGTGGCCGCCGTGGGCCACATCCCCTTCATGGACGAGCTGCTAACGCGCCTCTGCGACTGCCAAATCGACTTTGCCCCGGGCTCCATCGCAGCCGTCGAGCTCAACGGCGACCCGCGCGACCCCTCCATCTCGGGCACGCTGCTGTGGTACGCCCGCGGCCCCAAGCTGTCCTAGCGCGAGAAGCCCTGCGGGGACAGAGAGACGGGTCCTTCGTCCCCGCCAAACGGGGACAAAAGGCACGTCCCTCTGTCCCCGCCTGGTCCCGCCTGCTGCGAGACGAGGGCGGTACGAGCGGGTCGGCCGCGCCAACAGGCCCGCCCCCGCAGACACGCCCCGCCCCCACAGGG
>NZ_CATVTL010000008.1:0-69043 GCF_958346945.1 uncultured Parolsenella sp. | reverse complement strand
GCGGCTCATTCGCCTGCGCCGGCCCATTTGCCGTCGCACGTCCTAAGAAGAGGTTCCACATATGGCAGACAAGCCCTCGTACTTCGTCACGACGCCCATCTACTACGTCAACGCCGATCCGCACCTCGGCACGGCCTACTCGACGATCATCGCAGACGTCCAGGCCCGCTTCCGCCGCGCCGACGGCTACAACGTCAAGTTCCTCACCGGCATGGACGAGCACGGCGAGAAGGTCGCCGAGGCCGCGGCCAAGCACGGCATGACGCCCCAGGAGTGGACCGACTCCCAGGCCCCACACTTCAAGCAGCTCTGGGAGACCCTCGAGATCTCCAACGACGACTTCATTCGCACCACCGAGTCGCGCCAGTACAAGGCCGTGCAGTACCTCTGGGAGCGCATGAAGGAGTCCGGCTACCTCTACAAGGGCAGCTACGACGGCTGGTACTGCGTCCCCGACGAGACCTACTTCACCGAGACCCAGGTCGAGAAGGGCGACGAGGAGAACGGCACGCCCGGCGCTCACCTCTGCCCCGACTGCCACCGACCGCTCGAGCGCGTCAAGGAGGAGAGCTACTTCTTCAAGCTCTCCGCCTTCCAGGACAAGCTGCTCAAGCTCTATGACGAGCACCCCGACTTCGTGCAGCCCGACTTCCGCATGAACGAGGTCCGCAGCTTCGTCGAGGGCGGCCTGAACGACCTGTCCGTGAGCCGCACGAGCTTTGACTGGGGCATTCCCGTGCCCTTCGACGAGGGCCACGTCACCTACGTGTGGTTCGACGCCCTGCTCAACTACATGACCGCCTGCGGCTACGGCGTCGACTCCGACGAGGCGCGCGCCGAGCTGGCCTACCGCTGGCCCGCCAACCTGCACGTCGTTGGTAAGGACATCATCCGCTTCCACTGCGTCATCTGGCCGGCCATGCTCATGGCCATCGACGAGGCCCTGCCTGAGCACGTCTTTGCCCATGGCTTCCTCACCGTGCGCAACGCCGAGACGGGTGCGGCCGAGAAGATGTCCAAGAGCCGCGGCAACGCCATCGCCCCGCAGGACGTCATCGACCTGCTGGGCGTCGAGGGCTACCGCTACTACTTCATGACCGACGTGACGCCCGGCACCGACGGCGCCATCTCGTTCGAGCGCATGGAGCAGGTCTACAACGCTGACCTCGCCAACAGCTGGGGCAACCTCATCTCGCGCTCGGCCAACATGAGCGTCAAGTACTTCGACGGCTGTGCCCCCGCCAAGCCCACGAACGACCACGCCTTCTCCAACCCGCTGGCAGACGTCGCCGAGGGCATCCACGACCGCTACGCCGCCAAGATGGGCGCGCTCGACTACGCCGGCGCCAAGGACGAGGCCATGGCCCTCATCCACGCCGCCAACCACTACATCGAGGACTCCGAGCCCTGGGCCCTTGCCAAGGATGGGAGCCGCGCCGACGAGCTGGCCTTCGTGATCTACAACCTGCTCGAGGCCATTCGCATCGCTGCGCACCTGCTCATGCCGTTCATGCCCACGACGAGCGCCGAGGCCCTGCGCCGCATCTCCTGCCAGGACGAGGCCGCGTCCGACGACCTCGCGGCCGCCTGCGTCTGGGGCGGCCTTGCCGGCGGCGCCCCCGTCGAGAAGGGCGACCCGCTGTTCCCGCGCCTGGAGCCGAGGGCCTAGCGTCCACGCGCACTCGCAGCACCGCGGCCGCCCTCGGGCGGCCGCTTTCATATGGCCGTGGCCAGCGCGCGAGACGTGCGAGAAACGCTCCCGCGCGACCGCGGCGCTGACCCCCACGAAAGGGACCGCATGGTTGCCTCTCCTCTCGCAAACCCAACTGCCACGCGCGAGATGCTCGAGCGCTTTGGGCTCGCCACCAAGCACCGCCTGGGCCAGAACTTCCTGGTCGACGACCACGTGATCGCCCACATCCTCGACCTGGCGCGCCTCTCCGAGGCCACGCGCGTGGTCGAGGTGGGCCCGGGCATCGGCACGCTCACGCTGGGCATGCTGCCGCACGCCGCGAGCGTCACCTCCATCGAGGCCGACCGCACGCTCGAGCCGGTGCTGGCCGACCTCGCCCACGAGTTCCCCAACTTCGCCTACGTCATGGGCGATGCCCTCAAGGTGGGCTGGGACGAGGTCTGCGCCGCCGCCCGCCCCGCGGGCGAGCCCAACATCCTCGTGGCCAACCTGCCCTACAACGTTGCCGCCACGATCATCCTCAAGTATCTCGCCGAGCACCCCGTCCTCGACGCTGCCGTGGTGATGGTGCAGGCCGAGGTGGCCGACCGCATCTGCGCGGCCCCCGGTACCAAGGCCTACGGCGCCTATACCGCAAAGCTTGCGCTCTATGGCACCGTGACCGGCCGCTTCGAGGTGCCACCCACCTGCTTCATGCCCGCGCCGCACGTGAACTCTGCCGTGGTGCGCATCGACCGTGCCCGCGCCTGCGATGCCGAGACGGGCGGGCCGCTCGATGCCGCCGCGCTCGCGGGTGCGTGCGCCGTGACCGACGCCGCCTTCGCCCAGCGCCGCAAGACCATCCGCAACTCCATGGCCGCCCGCGGCTTCGATAAGGCCGCCCTTGACGCCGCCTTCGCCGCCTGCGGCATCGCGCCCACCGCGCGCGCCGAGACGCTCGCCTCGGCGGACTTCGTGCGCCTGCACGCCGTCCTCGCGGCCGTCGGCGCCATGCCGGCCGACCTGCCCACACGCTTCTCGGCAGGGGAGGGCAGATGAGCCACGCCGCCACTCTCATGACCGACGCCCTCACCCTCGAGGACGGTGAGCTGTTCCACACCAAGAAGGGCAAGGCGCGCCCCTGCCCCGCACCGCTGGCGCCGCTTGCCGACACGCACGGCCACCTCACGGTGCTGCGCTCGCACGACCCGGCGCTCGCCATCGCGCGCGCCGCGCTCGCGGGCGTGCGCCTGCTCGTGGTGCCCATCGACCCCGTGAGCGACTGCGGCTACTCCCGCGAGGAGCCGGGCCCCGTGCACTCTGCGGCAGACCTCATCGCCTTCCTCGACGAGGCGCGGGCGCTGGCCGAGGAGCTCATGGGCGAGTTTGCCGAGCAAGGCCTCGTGCCGCCTGCCTTCCCCGGCTATGACCTGCTGTCCGGTGCCACTGAGCGGCTGCCGCTTGACCTGCGCTTCGTTGCGGGCGTGCACCCCTATGGCGCGCCCGTCTTCGATGACGCGTGCGAGGCGCGTATGCGCGAGCTGCTGCGCGGCGAGCGCTGCGTGGGCGTGGGCGAAATCGGCCTTGACTATGGCCCCTACAGCGACGTGGACCCTGCCGTCCAGCTCGAGGTATTCGAGCGCCAGCTGCTCATGGCCCACGAGCTGAACCTGCCGGTCGAGCTGCACGTGCGCGACGCCGCCGACGACGCTGCGGCCACGGCCCATGCCCAGGCGGCAGACCTCCTGCGCCGCGTGGGCGTGCCCCGCGCGGGCTGCGACCTGCACTGCTTCACGTCTGGCCCCGAGGCGCTCGCCCCCTTTGCCGAGCTTGGCTGCCACGTGGCTTTTGGCGGCGCCGCGACCTTCAACAAGAGCGAAGACATCCGCGACGCTGCGGCCGCCTGCCCCGCCCACCTCGTCATTACCGAGACGGACAGCCCCTACATGGCACCCGTGCCCCTGCGCGGCGAGGAGTGCGAGCCCGCCATGGTGGCCTTCACGGCCGCCTGCGTGGCCCAGGCGCGCGCCGACGCCGGCGTGGACACGCCCGCCGAGACCTACCGCGCCCTGTGGCGCAATGCGTGTAACCTGTTTGGTCTGTAAGCAAGACCACCGAGGGCAACTGGGGGCAGCGTCTCTGGCTGTGCCTTGGAACCGAAGAGATGATGGCCGGCCGCCCTGGCGTCGCCGGCCCACAAACGATGGGAGCAACAACCATGAGCGAGAACCTACGCGTCGCAATCCTATTCGGCGGTACCTCGAGCGAGCACGGCATCTCCCTGCGCTCGGCCACCAACGTCCTGGCCGAGCTTGCGGGCTGCGGCTACGACCTGCACCTCATTGGCATCACGCGCGAGGGGCAGTGGCTCAACTACACCGGCGACGTCGCCGACGTCTGCGAGGGCGACGCCTGGGCCTCCCATGACGTCTGCCCCGTCGTCGTGGTGCCGGGCGGCGGCCTGTGCCGCCACGAGGCCGATGGCTCGCTCACCCGCCTCGACCTCGACGTGGCCCTGCCGGTGCTGCACGGCCAGGGCGGCGAGGACGGCATCACCCAGGCCCTGCTCGAGAGCGCCGGCGTGCCCTACGTGGGCTGCGGCGTGCTGTCGAGCGCCGTGTGCATGGACAAGGACGTGTCGCACCGCCTGGCGGCCGCCTCGGGCATCCGCGTGCCCAAGTGCGAGGTGCTCTATCGCGGCTCCACGCAGGCAGACGTCGACGCGGCCGTTGCGGCCTGCGGCGGCTACCCCGTCTTCGTGAAGCCCACGCGCGGTGGCTCGTCCTACGGCGTCTCGAAGGTGTCCGACGCCTCCGAGCTCGCGGCCGCCCTCGACCTCGCGTTCTCGCTCGACCCCAAGGTGTCGGTCGAGGAGGCCATCGTGGGCACCGAGGTGGGCTGCGCCATCACCGGCGACGCCGCGGGTGAGCTCGAGATGGGCGTCGTCGACGAGACGGTCGTGACCGACGGCGGCTTCTTCCACATCCACCAGGACCAGACGGCCGGCGCCTCCGCGAGCTCGATGAACTCGTCGCTGCGCTGCCCGGCCCAGATCTCCGACGAGCAGATGGCCCTCGTGCGCAAGACCGGCTTCGCGGTCTACCGCGCCCTGTGCTGCTCGGGCTTCGCGCGCGTCGACCTGTTCGTAACGCCCGCCGGCGAGGTCGTGCTCAACGAGGTCAACACCATCCCGGGTCTCACGCGCTACTCGCGCTTCCCCGAGATGATGAAGGCGTCGGGCAAGAAGCTCGCCGACGTCCTCGAGGGCCTCGTCGAGGCCGCCGCCTCCCAGGCTCGCTAGCCTCCGCTGCTGGGACGATAAAGCCCGGAGCAATTTCGTCCCACTTTTCCTGCGGTTTGGGACAATAAGGCTACGGGCGGTATTGTCCCAGGCACCAGGGTGGCCTCGCGCTGCTACAATCCAAGCAACCGAGCGAATCCCCTCTGCGCCCCGCGTGGCGTAGGGGGGATTTTTTGTTGAGCTGGAGCCGGAAAAACCAGGTCGAGTCGGGCCGACGCGGGGACGCCACGGCCGCTGGCGAGCTCGCCGGCATGTCCTCGCTCGCGCGCAGGCTTGCTGAGGCGGCGGCCGAGCTCGCGTGGCCCACACGGTGCGTGTGCTGCGACGCGCCCGGCGAGCTGCTGTGCGCGTCGTGCCGCTCGCGCCTGGGCTGGATCTGCCAGCGCTGGGCCTGCCCCACCTGCGGGGCGCCCTATGGGTGGGTCTCGTGCACGGAGTGCGGCAGGTCCCGAGGCGAGGCGTGGGAGACGCGCGCCTGCGTCTGCGCCCTGCCGCTCGAGGGTGCGGCCCGCTCGCTCGCGCTTGCCTACAAGGACGCGGGGGAGCGGCGCCTGGCGCCCGTCATTGCCGCGACTGTCGCCTGTGCTCTCGACGAGGCGGCCAGCTGGCCCGCGGCCGATGGGGCGGCGCGCTTCGACGCCTCGGCGGTCGACGCCGTTTGCTTCGTGCCGGCGACGCGGGTGGCCTATCGACGCCGCGGCTTCGACCACATGCTCGACGTCGCGCGCTCGCTGTCGGTCATGCTGGGCCTACCTCTTGCCGACGTGCTCGCCCGCCCCCACGCCCGCGACCAGCGAAAGCTTGGCCGAGAGGACCGACTCGCCAACGCCTCGTCGTCGATGCTGGTGGTGGGCGACGTCACGGGCTGCTCGCTGCTGCTGGTCGACGACGTCGTGACGACGGGCGCCTCGGTGCGCGCCGCCGCCCGCGCCCTGCTCGAGGCGGGCGCCTCCGACGTCACCGCCGCCGCCCTCGCCCGCACGTGGTGAGCCGGGGACAAAAGACCCGTCCCCCTGTCCCCGCATGGCATCGCCGCTGCTACATAAGGTCAACATCATTGAGCTGCTATAATCGGAAAGTCTCATTCAGGTCTGTGGTTGCAGGGTGGTGGGCAAGCTTCCCGTTCGCGGCAAAGATGCTGCGCCCGGGTGGCCGCGCCCCGTCGGGCTCGTCTCGGCAGCCGCCCCCAGTCCATGCCAGACGAGGGCAAAGGGATCCACGTAAGTTCGGGCGTGCGCGTCCGGGCGATCATGGCTCGTCCTAGAAGTAAGACGCACCGCCCGTCTATCCTGGGGTTTCGTTGCCCCGCGGGCGAGAGGGCCTCCAGTGGCGCCGCCGCGGCGGTTGTCTGCGAAAGCCCCCGTGCGCGAGTGTGGGGTCAAATACCAGGTCAGCTGACTGAGACGCAGCTTGAGAAGGGGATGGCCCGGCTGGGCCCGGGGGGGCGGTCGCGCCCCATGAGACGAGGAGACTCGATGAGACGCAAGAAGATGGTCGTTCGCGGTGGCGCCGCCGTGCTCGCCGTGGCGGTGGCTGCCTGCCTTGCCGGCTGCTCTAACCCTCTGTCGGCAATCGAGGCGAGTCTGAGCTCCCCGTCCATCGCCGAGGCACGCGGCAAGCAGATGCAGGCCGCCGCGCCTGCCGTCGCCACGCCCACCATCATCAAGAACGGCACGCTCACCGTGGGCCTCGACACCTCGTCGAGCGCCCCCATGTGCATTACCGGCTCCGACGGCACCTTCCAGGGCTATGACGTCGACATGGCCTACGCCATCGCCGACCAGCTTGGCCTCACGGTCGAGTTCGTGGGCGTGAGCGGCGCCTCGTCCGCCCTGGGCCAGACCTGCGACATCGTGATGGACGCCAGCTCGAACGCCTCGGGCAGCGTCACCGTTGTGGGCGCCTACGCCGAGGACGCCGTGGGCTTCTTCCACAAGGGTGGCGAGGGCACCGTCGACAAGGGCAGCGTCATGGGCAAGACCATCGGCGTACAGGACGGCTCGGTCTCCCAGCAGCTGCTCAAGCGCAGCGACCTCGAGGCGCGCCAGGAGTCGTTCACCAACCTCGACGACGCCTTCGACGCCCTCGAGCAGGGCATCGTCGACTACGTGCTGTGCGATGCCTTCTCCGGCGCCTACCTGCAGGCCGCCTACCCCGACATCTCCTTCTGCGGCTCGATCGACGTGCCCAGCTCCGTGGGCGTGGGCGTGGCCGCCGCCAACACCGAGCTGCAGAACGCCGTGCAGCAGGCCGTCGACAAGGTCTGCACCAACGGCGTGTCCGACATCATCCGCGCCAAGTGGCTGGGCGGCATGGGCGCCATCTCCGACAGCTCGCAGATCTCCGGCATCTCCATCTCGGCCGGCACCGTCGCGGGGTCGAGCGAGACGGCCGAGACCAGCGACGGAGCCTCGGGCGTCCAGGACGGTTCGACGGCCGGCGCCAACGCCGCCGACGTCGGCTAGCCACCTGCCCGCTGCACGGCTAGGCCGATTCTGTCCCGAATGGAACCATCGAATCGGCGACTGGTCAATTCTCAAACGACCGCAGAGTTTGCGTCCGGTTTGGGTACCAGTGCAGTACAGGGGAAGCCGCAGCGCTCACCCGCGCGGCCGCTCCACAGGGCAAGTAAAGGCTCGACGGTTGGAGGCACCATGGACATCAAGGTTTCTGGGCGCAAGGTTACGGTCACGGACGCCCTTCGCAGCTACGTTGACGAGAAGATCGGCGGGGCCCTCGAGGTCTTCGACATCCAGCCCATGACGTGCGACGTGGTCCTGCGCGTCGAGAAGAACCGCTCGAACCCCGAGGCCGCGGTCTGCGAGGTCACCGTGCGCGTCCGCGACAACGTCGTGCGCGTCGTCTCGGCAGACCCCGACATGTACGCCGCCATCGACATCGCGGCCGGCAAGGTCACGCGCCAGGTGCGCAAGTTCAAGACGCGCATCATCGACCGTCGCCAGCGCTCCCAGGGACTGCCCGTCGAACCCACCGCCGCCGACCTCGCGAGCCTCATCGAGCCCGCGGCCGACGAAGAGCCCGAGGACGACGTGCTTGTGCGCGAGAAGGTCATCGACCTGCCGCCCATGACCGAGGAGGAGGCGCTCGTCCAGACCGACCTCATCGGACACGACTTCTACGTGTTCACGAACGCCGCCACCGGCCTCGTGAACGTGGTCTACCGCCGCAAGAATGGCGGGTACGGAATCATCAAGCCCAAGATCGAGGAGCCAGATGACTAGCGATACCAGCGAAAACCCTAACATCCAGGCCGCGGGTTCTGCCGAGCCCGCGGCCGTCGCATGCGAAGCCAACGTGCCTGCCAACGACCCGATGGTCGCCCAGGCGGGCGCGAGCTATCGCCGCGACGGCCAGTGCCGCATCATCGTCGACTCGTGCGCCGACTTCGCCCCCGAGGTCGCCCGCGCCCTCGGCGTCGAGGTCGTGCACTTCTCGTTCGTCATGAACGACGGCGAGCACGCGGACGACCTGTGGAAGTCGATGACGCCGCACGAGTTCTACGAGCGCATGAGGAACGGCGAGCATGCCACCACCGCCGCCGTCACCCCGGGACACTACCTCGAGGTGTTCGAGCGCGCGGCCGCCTCGGGGGTGCCCGCGGTCTACCTCGCCTTTACCCGCGGCCTGTCCTCGAGCGTCGACGCGGCGCGCCAGGCGGCCGAGATGGTGCGCGAGGCGCACCCGGGCTACGAGCTCTACGTCGTCGACAACCTGTGCCCGTCTGCCGCCGCCGAGCTGCTCGCCATCGAGGCCGTGCGCCAGGTGGGCAACGGCCTCACGGCCCGCGAGCTCGTCGACTGGGTGGAGGAGGCCCGCTACTACATCCAGGGCTATTTCACGCTCGAGAGCTTCGACGCCCTGGCCCGCGGCGGCCGCATCCCGCCCGCGGCTGCCCAGGTGGGCGGCAAGCTCGACATCAAGCCCGAGCTGTCCTACGACCTCAACGGTGCCCTCACGCTGCGCGGCATGTGCCGCGGCCGCAAGAAGGCCCTGCGCGCCATCATCTCGGACTTCAAGGAGAACTACATCGGCACCGAGGGCGTGGTGACCCACATGCCCATCGGCATCGTGAGCTCCGACGCCGAGAAGGACGCCAAGTGGCTCGAGGACCAGATCCGCAAGGAGCCGGGCTGCGCCGACATCCCCATCATCCACAGCTCGGTGAGCCCGGTCATCGGCGCCCACGTGGGACCGGGCATGGTCGCCTGCGCCTTCTGGGGCAAGGACCGCAGGGAGTCTCTCTCGTTCACCGACCGCATCGCCAAGCGCGTCCGCGGCAACAAGTAGCCGCACACATCGTCTGACCTGCGCGCCGCGGACATCCCCGTCCGCGGCGCCGCACGCATGAAGAAGGGAAACGCATGACCACCACCGCCAGTCTCAAGGTCGCCTTCATCGGCACCGGCATCATGGGCGCGCCCATCGCCGGCCACCTCATGGACGCCGGCTACGAGCTCACGGTCTACAACCGCACCAAGGAGAAGACCGCCGGCCTCATCGAGCGCGGCGCCATCTGGGCAAACAGCCCCGCCGAGGCCGCCAAGGGCGCCGACGTCATCTTCACGATGCTCGGCTACCCCTCCGACGTCGAGGACGTCTACCTCGCCAGCGACGGCCTCATCCGTGCCGCCAAGACGGGTGCCTGGCTCGTCGACCTTACGACCTCCTCGGCCCAGCTCGCCCGCGACATCCACGACGCGGCCGAGGTTGAGGACAAGCACGCCGTCGACTGCCCGGTGACGGGCGGCGAGCAGGGCGCCGTCGACGGCACCCTCACGCTCATCATGGGCTGCGAGGAGGCCGACGCCGCCCCGATTGCCGCGCTGCTCGAGACCTTCTCGTCCAAGATCTTCTACTTTGGCTCGGCCGGCGCCGGCCAGACGGCCAAGCTCTGCAACCAGGTGTCGCTCGCCGGCTGCATGGTGGGCATGGCCGACGCCCTGGCCCTCGCCACGCAGGGCGGCATCGACGTGGCCAAGATGCTCGAGATGGTGGGCGGCGGCATGGGCGGCTCGCGCGCCCTTGCCGGCCTTGGCCCCAAGGCGCTCGAAGGTGACTACAAGCCGGGCTTCCTCGTCGAGCACTTTCGCAAGGACCTGGGCCTTGCGCTCGAGCAGTCCGAGGACCTGCAGATCACCCTGCCGGGTGCCGAGACGGCCTTCACGCTCTATGACATGCTCTGCCAGATTGGCGGCGCGTGCCTGGGCACCCAGGCCATCAGCCTGCTGTACGCCGAGCAGGCCGATGCCGCCGCTGCCGGCCTCGACTGGGGCAAGCTCGACGTGAGCCAGTACGCCCCCGAGGGCGAGGGCTGCGGCTGCGGCCACGAGCACGGCAAGGGCCACGAGTGCTGCGGCGGCCACGGCGACGGCTGCTGCGGCGGCCACGGACACGACGATGGTCACGAGTGCTGCGGCGGCCACGGCCACGAGCACGGCGACGCCCACGAATGCTGCTGCGGCGGCCACGGCGAGGGCCACGAGTGCGGTTGCGGCCACGAGGAGTAGCTCGTGAGTGACGGATTCGCAATCACGGTCGTGAGCCTGCTGTTCGCGGTCTTTGGCATCGTCGTTGGCTTTCACGTAGGCGACGAGGCGGGTGCGCGCTGCGAGGGCGCGGCCCAGTACGGCATGGCCAACCTCGTGGCGGTGCTCGCGGGGTCTCTGCTGTTCATGCTCGTGTGGGCGTTTGGCTACGTGGTGCTGGGCACCTTCGCCTTTGGCGCGGTGGCCGGCGCCGTCGCGGGCCTCAAGTTTGGCTACGGCGAGAGCGTGGGGCCGTGGAAGTTCGTCGACCGCCTCATGACGCCCGCCGCCCGCAAGCGCGACCGTGAGCGTGCCCGCATGCGCCGCGCCGCGGCCAGGCGTGCCAAGACCGGCGAGGCCGAGCCCGAGCTCATCAGCGTCTCCGACGACGCCAAGGGACACGGGAAGGGTGGTAGGTAGCATGTCGGCAGCCAAGCATCTGGGAGCTGCGCCGCGGACCATCGCCGTGCTCATCGACTACGAGAACCTGGCCTTTCGCGGCGTTCATGCCAAGGCCCCCGGCAAGGCCAGCCCCATCGACGTCAAGAGCATCATGGAGCGCCTCGCCGACAAGGGCCGCATCACCGTGCGCCGTGCCTACTGCGACTGGCAGCGCTACGCCGCCGACGTGACGCCGCTGCACGAGCTGGGCATCGAGCTCATTGAGATCCCGGACCGCGCGAGCACGGGCAAGAACTCGGCTGACATCCGCCTCGCGGTCGACGCGGTGGAGATGTGCCTCACCAAGAGCCACATCGACACCTTCGCGATCCTGTCGGGCGACTCGGACTTCTCGCCCGTCGTGGCGAAGCTGCGCGAGTACGACAAGACCGTGATCGGCGTGGGCAGGCGCGAGAGCACGAGCAACCTGCTCGTGGACGTGTGTGACGAGTTCATGTTCTACGAGGACATCGTGCGGCCCGTCGAGGAGGCCGAGGGCAAGGACGGCGCCGACGGCCAGCCCGGGGCGCTCCCGGCCTACCGCAAGGTGGTGCCCAAGGGCAAGCAGGGCTGCTACAAGCTGCTCCTGGGAACCGTCGACTCGATGCAGCGCGATCAGGACGGCCCCATCCAGGCCTCGGCCCTCAAGCAGGCGATGGTGCGCAAGCAGCCGCAGTTCTCGGAGAGCACCTACGGCTACAGCCGCTTCTCGAAGCTGCTCGAGGAAGCCTCGAGCCTCAAGCTCATCAAGATCAACAAGACCAAGGGCGGCTACAACGTCCTTGGGTTCAACGAATAAGGGAGTAGTTGCATGGCAGAAGAGAACCAGCCCACGCGCCGCAAGCTCGGCGAGGGTCTCATCAGCGAGACCGACCGCCTCATCGACGAGCTGAGCGGACCGGTGCGCCGCATGCGCCAGGAGGCCGCCTCGACGCTGGCGACCATGGCCTACGAGCAGCCCGAGAAGATCGAGGCCGACGTCGACAACATCGTCGACGCCCTCATCGACGCGCTGTTCCGCCCCGAGGCGCAGACCCGCTGGGAGGCCCTGGGCGCCCTCTGCAAGCTCGCCGAGACCCACCCCGACCTCGTCGAGAAGGCCTACGAGGGCGCGGAGACGTCGCTGTTCGACGAGAACTCGAGCCGCGTGCGCATCGAGGCCTTCCGTATGCTCGCGAGCCTGGGCGCCACCTCGCCCGAGAAGTCCGACAAGGTCTGGCCGCTGCTCGACGAGGCCATCCAGTGCTTCCATGGCGACCCGGGCTACCGTGCCATGCTCGACTCGCTCGTCGACTTTGCCGCCGGTGCCGCCAGCGACGAGGTCAAGGAGGCGCTCGTCTCGCGCCTGACCTTCGATGCCGAGAACGGCCGCGGCTACATCAAGACCTGTTCGCAGTCCGTCATCGCCGCCGCCAAGGGCGAGACGGCCGACAAGTAGGCTAGCTGCACGTTTCGAACGTGTCACGGCGCCCGACCCGAGTTGTGCGGTCGGGCGCCGTATGCGTACAATCGCCTCACCACATCGAGCACAGGAGGTAGCACTATGGCCCACCAGGTAACGCTCATCCCGGGGGACGGCATTGGCCCCGAGATCTCGGATGCCATGCGCGAGGTCGTCGCCGCGACGGGCGTGCGCATAGACTGGCACGTCCAGACGGCCGGTGCCGCGGTGATGGAGCGGGAGGGCACGCCCCTTCCCGAACGCGTCCTCGACTCTGTGCGCGAGACGGGCACCGCCATCAAGGGCCCCGTCACCACGCCGGTGGGCTCGGGCTTCCGCAGCGTCAACGTGGCCCTGCGCCGCGCCTTCGACCTCTACGCCTGCGTGCGCCCCTGCCTCTCGATGCCCGGCGACGGCAGCCGCTACGACGACGTCGACCTCGTGATCGTGCGCGAGAACACCGAGGACCTCTACGCCGGCATCGAGTTCGACGAGGGCACGGATGGCGCCCGCCAGATCATGGCGACGGTCGAGGCGGCGGGCGCGGGCACCATCAAGCCCGACTCCGCCATCTCGCTCAAGCCCATCAGCGTGAGCGGGTCGGAGCGCATCGTGCGCTACGCCTTCGACTACGCGCGCGCCAACGGCCGCCACAAGGTCACCGCGGTGCACAAGGCCAACATCATGAAGTGCACCGACGGCCTGTTCCTGCACACCGCCGAGCGCGTCGCCGCCGACTACCCCGAGATTGAGTTCGACGCAAGAATCGTCGACGCCACGTGCATGGGCCTCGTGCAGCACCCCGAGGACTTCGACGTGCTCGTGCTGCCCAACCTCTACGGTGACATCGTGAGCGACCTGTGCGCGGGCCTGGTGGGCGGCCTGGGCCTGGCGCCCGGCTCCAACATCGGCGCCAACCAGGCGATCTTCGAGGCCACCCATGGCAGCGCCCCCGACATCGCGGGCAAGGACATCGCCAACCCCACGGCCATGATCCTGTCGGCCGCGATGATGCTCGACCACCTGGGCGAGGGCGCGGCCGCCGCCAACATTCGCATCGCCGTGCGCGAGGTGCTCGCGGCGGGCAAGCAGGTCACGGCGGACATCCGCCGCTCGCTCACCGGCTCGTTCGACGGCGCCGTGGGCACGCGTGCCTATGGAGCTGCCGTTGCCGAGGCGGTCGCGCGTCTCTCGTAGGTGGCGGCGGGGTAGACTGGAACCATATAAGGGAACGTGAGGCCGGACGCGCGAGCGCCCGGCCGCTTGATGAGGTGGGAGCTTCACATGGCAGCAAAGCACGGTGCCAACGCAGAGTCGAGCAAGGCGGCGGGTGCGCCCAAGGCGCTCGGGATGCCGGTCGTGGCGGTGGTCGTTGTCATCGCCCTGGTGGTGGGCGTCCTGCTCGGCCACTTCGTCCTGGGCGGCTCGGGCCTGTCTGCGGCCTTCGCGGGCAAGACGAGCGTTGCCGAGGGCGACCTCGACCAGGTGATCGCCACCTACACCTACAAGGGCAAGACCGAGAGCGTCACCGTGCGCGACGCCATCGAGTCGCAGACCTCGCTCGACGCGGTGAAGGACGACGACGGCAACTACACGCTGCCCAACGCCGACTCCGCGCTCGCCGTGGCCCGCAACAAGATTCTCGAGCAGGTGGCTGCTGACGAGGGCATCACGGTCTCCGACGACGAGCTGTCGAGCTACGCCGAGCAGATCCTGGGCGTCTCCGACATCTCGCAGATCGCCTCGCAGTACGGCCTGTCCGAGGACCAGGCCAAGGAGGTCATCCGTCAGAGCGCGATGATGTACAAGCTCAAGGACAAGGTCTGCAGCTCCGACACGCCCACCGCCCCCACCGCGCCCGACGCACCGGCCGACAATGACCAGGACAGCGCCAACGCCACCTATGGCGCCTACATCGTGGGCCTGCTCGGTGACGAGTGGGACAGCGCCAACAACACCTGGGCGCGCACCGACGGCGAGTACTACAATGCCCTCAAGGACGAGTCCTGGACGCCCGACGCCGCCACCTACGCGCAGGCGCAGATGGCCTACTCGGTGGCCTACCAGAAGTACGCCCAGGCCTCCCAGACTGCGAGCAGCGAATGGACCAACTACGTGAACGGCATCCTGACCGGCGCGTCGATCCAAATCGCCACGCTTGGCGCCTAGCCGTGGACCTCATCGTCAGCAGATGCCTGTTGGGCGAGCACTGCCGCTATGACGGCGGCGCTCGCCCTTCTTTGTGCGTGGCCGCCCTCGCCGCCGGCGTGCGCGCGGGCGGCGGGCGCGTGGTGGGCATCTGCCCCGAGATGGACGGTGGCCTCCCGTGCCCGCGTCCGCCCGCGGAGATCGTGGGCGGGCGGGTGGTGAGCCGCGAGGGCGCGGATGCCACGGCCGCCTATGAGCGCGGCGCCGCGGCCGCGTGTGCGCGGGCCGCCGAATTGCGGGCACCGCTTGCCGTCCTGAAGGCGAAGAGCCCCGCCTGCGGCCATGGACTCGTCTACGATGGGAGCTTCACAGGAAGACTCGTGAGGGGCTCCGGGCTTGCCGCCCGGGCCCTCGAGAGGGAGGGGATCGTTGTGGTAGATGAGAGCGTCGTCGAGGGGTGCCGCGCAAGCGTCGAGCATCCGGTTGCCATCGTCCTGGGCAGCGGCCTGGGGGCGTTGGCCGGCCTCGTGAAGCCGGTCCGTCGCATTCCGTACGAGGACATCGAGGGCTTCCCCGCGCACGCCAGGCCCATTCCCGGCCACAGCTTTGAGGCCACCGTGGGCACGATCGACGGCGTGCCCGTCGTGGTCTATCCGGGTCGCGTGCACCTCTACCAGGGCTACAGCTCCGCCGAGGTGGCGTCGCTCGTGCGCCACGCCCACAAGCTCGGCTGCCGTGACATCATCTTCGCCTGCTCCACGGGTGCCATTGCCGGCCGCGGCCGCGTGGGCCTGGGACTCATCACCGACCACCTCAACCTTACGGGCACGAATCCCCTCATCGAGGACGAGGACCTGGCCTGCGTCGACTCGCCGTTCGTGGGCATGACCGACACCTACACGCCCTACCTGCGCGGCCTTGCCGCGGGCGTCGCCGCCGACGAGGGCATCGAGCTGCAGCAGGGTGTCTACGCAGGGCTTCTCGGCCCGAGCTTCGAAACGGCCGCCGAGGTCGCTGCGCTGGGGTGCCTCGGGGTCTCGTTTGCCGGCATGTCGCTCGTGTGCGAGGCCATCATGGCCCATGCGCTGGGCATGAACGTCCTGGGCCTCACGCTTGCCGCCAATATGGCGGGCGAGGCGGGCGTCACGCACGAGAGCGTGCTCTCGGTGGCGTCCGACTACGAGGCAGACTTCGAGCGCCTCGTGCGTGGTGTGCTCGCGCGCCTCAAGTAGGGCTCTTCTCGCATAGTGCTTCGCGCGGCGGGGCGCCTGGCCATGTGGCTGGGTGCCCCGCCTTTTGTGTTGCGACGGCGTCCGTTATTTCAAAAGTTAACAACGCCTAACGGTTCGCCAAGGTTGACTCCGCCAAAAGTTAGTCACATACTACTTGCGAGATAGAGGCAGACAACTTCTCCCGCCGCGCGGACGCGCACGGGCGACATGGGGCGGATGGCCACATTGTGGCCGTCCGCGTAGCTGTGTCAGGCGGGGGAGAACGAAGGAGGAGCACATGGCAGTTGCAGTGTCCAGGGGCGCACAGCTCCCGCTCGCCATGGCCCACGAGGGCGAGGCCGTCCATGTGGTGAGGGTCAGCGGCAACACCGAGATGCGCCGTCACCTCGAGAACCTTGGGTTCGTCGACGGCGCCGAGGTCAACGTCGTGAGCCAGAGCGGCTCGTCGGGCACCATCGTCAAGGTCAAGGGCGCCCAGCTGGGCGTCGACCACGCCACGTGCATGCACGTCTTCGTTTGCTAGCACGGCTTGCGCACTCGCGCCCCTTACGGGCGCTGCGGCGTCGGGACGTCCCGATGCAGCCCGGACACGTCCGGTCGATAAGGTCGTACCAGGCTGGCGCGCGAGCGTCGGCAAGAGAGAGGAAGAGAGGGTAACGGTGACAACGCTCAGGGACATCCCGGTTGGGTCCTCCTGCACGGTGAAGGCACTCACCGGCACGGGCGCCATCAAGCGCCGCATCATGGACATGGGCATCACGAAGGGCGCCAAGATCACGGTGGTCAAGGTGGCCCCGCTCGGCGACCCGCTGGAGCTCAACGTTCGCGGCTACGAGCTGTCGATCCGCAAGGACGAGGCCGAGAAGGTCGAGGTCGAGCCCGCGTAGGCTCGCCGTCTGGCCGCTGCGGCGGCACCACGCCTCGGCATGTCCGAGGGGCGCGGTCTCATGGGGACCTCCGCGCCAAACTGAAAAGGTCCGGCACAAGGGACCAGGGGGCCGACCCCGCCCCCAGCAACAACCCAAGAAAGGGAGTCATGGAAGACCGCATGTACATCGCGCTCGCAGGTAACCCTAACTGCGGCAAGACCACGCTGTTCAACGCCCTCACCGGCTCTAACGGCTACGTCGGCAACTGGCCTGGCGTCACGGTCGAGAAGAAGGAGGCCGTCTGGAGGCGCGACAAGTCCGTCACCTTCACCGACCTTCCCGGCATCTACTCGCTGTCGCCGTACTCGCCCGAGGAGATCGTCTCGCGCGACTACCTCATCCAGAACCGCCCGTCGGCCGTCATCGACCTCGTCGACTCGACTAACCTCGAGCGCAACCTCTACCTCACGACCCAGCTGCTCGAGTGTGGCCTGCCGGTTGTCCTGGGCCTCAACATGCTCGACCTGCTCGAGAAGAGCGGCGACAAGATTGACGTCGACGCGCTCTCCCGCGAGCTGGGCTGCAAGGTCATCCAGGTCTCGGCTCTGCGCGAGAAGAACACCGATGACCTCGTGAAGCTTGCCGTCGAGGCCGGCAAGGCCGGCAAGGCCCCCGCTCCCGCCCACGTCTTCACCGACGAGGTCGAGGCCGCTATCGCCAAGATCGAGGTCGGCCTTGCCGGCAAGTGCGACGCCACCCTCTCGCGCTGGTACGCGATCAAGGTCTTCGAGCGCGACGCCGCCGCCATCGAGCCGCTCGGCCTCTCCAACGCCGAGCTCGAGGCCTTCGAGGTCGACATCAAGGCCGTCGAGGCCGCCCGTGACGACGACGCCGAGTCGATCATCACATCGGACCGCTACGAGTGGATTGCCCGCGTCATGGACGCCTGCGTCGTGAAGGCCCCCAAGAAGCTCTCGACCTCCGAGAAGATCGACAAGATCGTCACGAACCGCATCCTGGGCCTGCCCATCTTCGTCGTCGTGATGTTCCTCGTCTACTACATCGCCATCTCCACGGTGGGCACCGCCGGCACCGACTGGGTGAACGAAAACCTGTTCTCCGACGGCTTCTTCGTGAACGGCGCCTCGGCCGAGCAGTACGACGCCGACACCGAGGCCTGGTCCGACAACCACTACGGCGACCAGATCGACGGCTTCATCGCCGCCGCCACCGACGAGGGCGTCGTCACCGACGATGAGGCCACCGAGGTCGCCGATGCCGTGTCCGCCTACCAGGAGGACACCGAGGACGCCGACGCCCAGGCCACCATCTCGGCCTTCGAGGCCAAGGCCTCCGGCGTGACCGCCTCCGACGTCGTGATCACCGACGAGGATGGCAACGACACCGACGAGGTCATCGACTCCGTCACCGCCGCCGACTTTGCGGCCGCCGTCGAGGGCTCCACCGAGGAGCCCGACCCGGCCGACTACGACGGCTTCGTGCCCTCCATCCCCGACGCCGCGACCGACGCGCTCACCAACGCCGGCGCCTCCGACATGGTCATCTCGCTCATCGTTGACGGCGTCATCGGCGGCGTGGGTGCCGTGCTCGGCTTCATCCCGCAGATGTTCGTCCTGTTCGTCCTGCTGTGCTTCCTCGAGGACTGCGGCTACATGAGCCGCGTGGCCTTCGTCATGGACCGCGTGTTCCGTCGCTTTGGCCTCTCCGGCAAGTCCTTTATCCCGATGCTCATCTCCTCGGGTTGCGGCGTGCCGGGCGTCCTTGCCACCAAGACCATCGAGAACGAGAAGGACCGTCGCATGACGGCCATGCTCACCACGATGATTCCGTGCGGCGCCAAGCAGCCCATCATCGCCCTCGTCATGGGCGTGCTCATTGGCGGCTCCGACGCCTGGTGGGTTGCCCCGATGTTCTACTTCCTCGGCATTGCCGCGATCATCATCTCGGGCATCATGCTCAAGAAGACCAAGATGTTCGCCGGCGAGCCCACCCCGTTCGTCATGGAGCTGCCCGACTACCACTTCCCGTCCATCAAGTCCTGGTGGCTGCACGTGTGGGAGCGTGTGAGCTCCTACATCAAGAAGGCCGCGACGATCATCTTCGCCGCCACCGTCCTCGTGTGGTTCCTCTCCAACTTCGGCTTCTATGACGGTGCCTTCCAGTACCTCGCCAACGTCGAGGAGCTCGGCGACGCCTACATGGACTACTCGCTGCTCGCCGCCGTCGGCGGTGCCCTCGGCGTGATCTTCGCCCCGCTTGGTGCTGACACCTGGCAGGCCACCGCGGCCTCCATCTCGGCCCTCATCGCCAAGGAGAACCTCGTCTCCACGTTTGGCACCCTGTTCGGCCTGGGCGACGCCACCGAGAACTCCCTCACCATGTGGAGCGGCTTCGCCGGCATGTTCACCGACGCTTCCGGCGTGCTGCACGCCGGTGCCATGTGCGCCTTCGTGGCCTTCAACATGCTGGACGCGCCGTGCTTCGCCGCCATTGGCACCATCCGTCGCCAGATGGACGACGCCAAGTGGTTCTGGTTCGCCATTGGCTATCAGTGCGTGTTTGGCTGGGTCGTGGGCATGATGATCAACCAGTTCTGGGAGCTCATCGTCCTTGGCAACTTTGGCTTCTGGACCGTCGTTGCCTTTGCCGCGCTTGCCGGCATCCTGTTCATGCTCTTCCGTCCGGCGCCCAAGTTCGAGGGCAAGGACGAGCACATCCTCGACTCGCTTGCCGAGGCCGAGAAGTAACGGATTCGCTGCGGATCTGCTTGCTTGGGAGGGGTCGCCACCTGGCGGCCCCTCCTTTTTTGTGTGCGGGGACGGCTCGCGTGCGTGGCGGGCGCGTGAGGTGGGCGTGAGGCGAACGTCTCCGTCATGTCGCCACCGGTTCGGCACGTCTCCGTCATATCGCCATCGGTATTGCACGTCTCTACCGTCCTGGACGTGTAAAACCGATGGCTTGGCGGAGGAGGGGGCACATCGCCATCGGTTATGCACGTCTCTAGAGCTTTAGGCATGCATAACCGATGGTTCGATTGAGGAGGCCGTGTAACGTGCAATAGCGATGGGCGTATGGAGCGGCTCGCGGGCGTGGCGGGGTATAGTTGCTGCGTACACGAGCGAGAGAGGTGCTTCATGAGTCAGGTCAAGGTTGGCATCATCGGCGCGATGGATTCCGAGGTGGCGCTGCTCAAGGCCAAGATGGAGGGCGCCCGCGTGCGCAGCGTCGCGGGCATGGAGCTTTGCGAGGGCATGCTTGCGGGCGTGCCCGCCGTGGTCGTGAAGTGCGGCGTGGGCAAGGTCAACGCCGCCGTCTGCGCACAGACGCTCACCTGCATCGAAGGCTGTACCCACGTGATCAACACGGGCGTGGCGGGCTCGCTCGACATGCGCATCGAGATCGGCGACATCGTAGTCTCCACCGAGGCCGTCGAGCATGACATGGACGTGACGCCCCTGGGCTATGCGCCGGGCGAGCACCCCGACGAGCACATCGTGGCCTTCGAGGCGGACCCCGCGCTGCGCCGCGCGGCGGTGGCGGCGGCCCGTGAGGTGGGCGGCGTGCAGGTCTTCGAGGGACGCGTCTGCTCGGGCGACCAGTTCATTGGCTCGGCCGCGGCCAAGCAGCGCATCATCGACACGTTTGGCGGCCTGTGCTGCGAGATGGAGGGTGCCGCAATCGCGCACGTGTGCCACCTCGCGGACGTGCCGTTCGTGGTGGTGCGCGCCATCTCCGACAAGGCCGACGATTCGGGCGACGTCTCCTACGCCGAGTTCGAGAAGGCCGCGGCGGCGCGCTGCGCGAGCATCGTGCTCGCGGCGCTGCCTGCGATCGCGTAGCTGTTTGAGCGGATCGTAGCGGCTCTCGCCTTGCATGTTGGGCAATGCGTGCTGCCCGCTTGCTCTATTGGTTGGCGGCCGTGCCGTCTTGCGTGCCGGATGCGTCCTGCGATGGCGTGTCCGGCACGTTTTCGTTTGCGCCGCTCGTAGTGGGAGAGGTGGCGTCTGGCGTCGTGGCCTCCTGCTCGCCGCCCTTGCTGGCGACGTCGCCGGCCGCGGGGCTCGCTGCGGTGGCGGCATGCTCGGCTGTGGTGGGAGACTGGGCCGTCTCGTGCGTCTTGGCCGCATGGGTGGCGGCCTCGGTGGTGGCAGCGGGCTGCTCGACGGCGCCGATGCGCTGGCCCAGGCCCTCGCCGTGCGTTGCCGCCATGATGACGAGGGCGGTCGCCGCCACGGCCACGAGCGATGAGACGACGGCGGCGACCATGACGCGGCGGTGGACCGCCTGCTGGTGGCGCAGGTGCGCGGCCTCGCGAATCGACGCGGGCGCCACACGGGGCGCGGGCGCGTCCTGGCCGCTTGCGCCATAGGTGGGGGAGAGGGGCTCGTCCTCGCTGGCCCTGCGGTCGAGCCCGTAGGGGTTGCCCTGATCGGCGGCCTCGTCGGTCGAGGCGAGCTCGCGCAACTTGTCGCTGCCGCGACGCAGCATGCCGCGGTAGAGCTGCGAGGCCACCGTCGAGACGACCGAGGCCACGGCCACGCCAATGAGCGAGCCCGCGATGCCGATCTTGCTCGAGAGGGCCACGCTCGTCACCGCGGCCAGGGCGCCGGCAACCACCTGCGAGAGCGACAGCTCGTCCAGAAGACCCTTGCGCGGGCCCCTCTCGTCCCGCGCGTTTCCCTGCTGCTGTGCCATGCTTGCGCTCCTACCGTTGTGGATGTGCACCACATTGTAGGGTGGCCGCCAGGAAGCGGCCGAAATACGCCCGCGCGCCACCTGCCAGATTCACCGCTCGTCCACATCGGCTTGGTTGGTTTGGGCGGGCGCGGTATCATACAAGGACAGCTCAAGGCGGTCTTCCGCCCATATCTGTACCCAAAACGAAGGGACAGCCCCTTGACCATTCGCACCCATCTCGTCCGTGCCGCCGCCGCCATCACCCTTGGCGCCACGGTTCTCACGGGCCTTCCCACGCTTGCCGTGGCCGATACGTCCGAGCAGCTCCAGGCCAAACTCGACGAGGCCAACGCACACCTGAGTGACCTCTACTCCCAGGCCGAGCAGGTCAGCGAGCAGGTCAACAACACGCAGGTTGACCTCGACAACACCAACGCCGAGATTGACCAGAAGAAGAGCGAGCTCGCCGAGGCCCAGGACGTACTCGCCAGCCGCGTGTCGTCCAACTACAAGACCGGCGGCGTCTCGCTTGTCTCGATTCTGTTTGACTCCACGAGTTTCGAGGACCTCGTTAACCGCGTCACGTACGCCTCCAAGGTGAGCGACTCCGACGCCCAGGTCATCCAGAACGTCAAGGACATCCAGGCCGAGCTCGACCAGAAGCAGACCGAGCAGCAGCAGCTCCTGAGCGACCAACAGGCCCAGCAGGCCGAGCTCAACGACAAGGTCAACGAGGCTCAGAGCTACGTGAGCTCCCTTGACCAGCAGGTTCAGGACGCCCTGGCCGCCGAGCAGGCCGCCCGCGAGGCCGAGCAAGAGGCCGCTCGCAAGGCAGCTGAGGAGAAGGCCGCCCAGGACAACTACGTGCCCGAGGGCAACGCCAACGCCGGCACCAACAACAGCGCGAACTCGAACAGCAACTCGAATTCGAACAACAACGGTAGCAACAACAACTCGGGTAACAGCGGCAGCTCGTCCAACGGTGGATCCACCTCGGGCGGCAGCTCCATCGGCTCGGGTGCCCGCAACGCCATCATCAGCCGTGCCTACAGCCTCGTTGGCTGCGGCTATGTCTATGGCGCCTCCGGCCCCGACAACTACGACTGCTCTGGCCTTGTCCAGGCCTGCTACGCCGCTGCCGGCATCTACGTGCCGCACAGCTCCGCGCAGCTCGCTGGCTACTGTAACAAGCCGGCCTCCCAGGCCGAGCCGGGCGACATCGTGTGGAGGCCGGGCCACGTGGGCATCTACATCGGCGGTGGCACCACGATTGAGGCCTTCAGTCCGTCCCAGGGCTGCGGTTATGGCTCACTCTCGAGCTTCTCGCGCGCCGGCTCTGCCGTCTAGCGCCTGCCACATAGAGAGTTGCGGCTGCGGCCGCCTTGCATCAGCGGGGCGGCCGCTTTTTGTGTTGGTACGGCGCTACGTGTTCGAGGCGCTGCGTGCAGTCGCCGCCTACAGATTCCTAGGAAAATGCCGTTATACATATCCTTTCAATACGCCTAACGACATTTTCCTAGGAATCTGCGGGAGGCTAGGAATGCATGGAGGGACGACTCATATGGATCCGATGCCAGCATCGCCATAGTGCCCCGTCGATGCCGAGCTCCGTTGGCGTCGGCCTAACAAAACGCCCCAGAAGGCGCTGAGACGTCTTCTGGGGCGCATACGTTGCTTGTCGCTGGCGGGGCCGCTCCCTAGCTAGGCAAGCAGGCCTTGTGGGTGCTTTTCGCGCGTCGTTACTTGCACAGGCCCTCGCCAAGGCTCTCGAGCCCCTTGAGGGCCTTCTCGCCATCCTCGGGGCCATGCATGTTGCTCACGATGTCCGAAAGGTGCTTGCTGTCGAGGTAGCCGCTGATGAGCGCGCCCAGCTCCTGCCAGACGGGCAGCGTGGGGCACACCTTGGTGCGGGGGCACAGCGTGCCGCTCGAGCAGTCGAGGCACGACACAGGGGCCAGTGAGCTGCCCTCCGCGGCGCGGATGATCTCGCCCAGGGTGTACTCGGACGGCTCGCGGCGCAGCCGGTAGCCGCCGCCCTTGCCGCGCTGGCTCACGACGAAACGCGCCTTGTGCAGCGACGCCATGACCTGCTCGAGGTACTTGCGCGAGATGCCCTGTCGTTTGGAGATGTCGCCAAGCGACACCCAGGCGTCCTCTCCCTGGCTCATGGCGAGGTCGGCCATGACGCGCAGGGCGTAGCGACCCTTTGTCGAGATGCCGGAGGCCATCGTCTACTCCTCGCCCTTGGTGGGCACTGGGTTGCCGTTCTCGTCGGTGCCGTCCTCGGTGGTCGTGGCCTCGCGCGACTCGTCGGGGTGAGCGAGCATCTCGTCGAGCGTGCGCCAGGCGAGCTCGGCGCACTTCACGCGGGCGGGCATGTGCGAGATGCTCTGCAGGTCAGCGGCCTCGTCGAGCTCCTCGAGCACGTCGGTGTCCTTCTGCTCGCCGCGGATCATCTGGCCAAAGAGGTGACAGAGCTTGCGGGCGTTCTCGGGGGTCTCGCCCACCATGAGGTCGCTCATCATGTCGGCCGAGCCCTGCGATACGGCGCAGCCGTGGCCGGTCCAGGAGACCTCGGCGATGGTGCCGTCGTCTCCCAGGCGTACGTCGAGCACGAGGTCGTCGCCGCAGCTGGGGTTGATGCCCTCGTGCGAGAGCGTGGGCTCGCTCATCTTGTACTTGTAGTCAGGGCTGCTCACGTGGTCCATGAGCGCGCGGCTGTAGACGTTAGCCATGGAAGACCTCCCAGACGAACTTGAGGCCAGCGACGAGCTGGTCAATGTCGCCCTTGTCGTTGTAGAATGCCACGCTCGCACGGCAGCAGCTCTCGATGCCCATCCAGGTAAGAAGCGGCTGCGCGCAGTGGTGGCCGGCGCGGATGGCGACGTCCTTGGTGTCGAGCAGGCTCGAGACGTCGTGCGGGTGGATGCCCTCGACGTTGAACGAGACGGCACCCACGTGGGCGTGCGGGTCGGCCGGGCCCACGATCTGGATGAAGGGGAGGGTCTGGAGCTGCTCGCATAGGTAGGCTGCCAGCTTGCGCTCGCGCTCCTCGAGGGCGTTGCGGTCGTGCGCCTCGAGGTAGTCGAGGGCCGCGCCCGTGGCGTAGATGCCCGCGGCGTCCTGCGTGCCCGCCTCGAACTTCTCGGGGATGGGCGCCCAGACGGCGTCGGTCTCGCTCACTGAGTCGATCATCTCGCCGCCGGTGAGGAAGGGCGGTAGGGCCTCAAGCAGGCTGCGCTTGCCCCACAGCCCGCCAATTCCCATGGGACCGCCCAGCTTGTGGGCCGAGAAGGCCAGGGCGTCGACACCAAGCTCGGTGACGTTGACGCGGACGTGCGGCAGCGACTGCGCGGCGTCGGCGATGACGGTGGCGCCGTGGGCATGCGCTGCGTCGGCGATGGCGCGCACGGGGTTCTCGACGCCCAGCACGTTGGAGACGTGCGTCACCGAGACGATGCGGGTGCGCTCGCCGATCTTTGCGGCGATCTCCTCGGGCGTGATGACGCCCTGATCGTTGGGGCGCAGGTAGACGAGCCTGGCCCCGGCCGCGCGGCAGACCTGCTGCCAGGGGATGAGGTTGGAGTGGTGCTCCATGATCGAGATGCACACCTCGTCGCCCTCGTGCAGGACGCTCGGCCCCAGGGTCTTGGCGATGAGGTTCAGCGACTCGCTCGCGTTGCGCGTGAAGATGACCTCGTCGGGGTCGGTGGCGCCAATGTAGCGGGCAACCTTGGCGCGCGCGTCGGCGATGGCCTGCGTGGCGTCGACCGAGAGCTGGTAGAGGCCGCGCAGGGGGTTTGCGTTCATCGTCTCGTAGAACGAGCGCTGGGCGTCGAGCACCGCGGCGGGTCTCTGCGCGGTGGCCGCGCTGTCGAGGAACGCGAGCTCGGGATGGCTCGCGAGCAGCGGGAAGTCTGCCTTGTAGGGGTTGGTGGCGATGTCTTGGGACATGGGTGTCCTCCTTTACTGCTCGAGCGCGCGGGCGCCGTCCGCGACGGAGGCCTCGATCTCTGCGGCGGCATCATTGCCCAGGGTCTCGCGGGCCCAGGCTACGACGGCCGAGGGCGCGGCGCCGGGAAGCGTCGCGGCGGCGTCCTCCACGATGGCGCGGCGGAACAGCCCCTCGACCTCATCCTCGGTGAGGCCACGGTCTGCGAGGTAGGCGAGCTGGTCGGGCGAGATGGAGCCGATGGCGGCGCCGTGGTTGCCCTCGACGTCGTCCTCGTCGCACAGGATCGTGGGCAGCGTCTTGTTCATGACGTCGTCGCCGCAGACGAGCACGGTCTCCTGCTCGGTGCCCTTGGCACCCTTGCAGCCGTGGACGAGGTCGATCGTGGCGCGCAGGGCCTTGTGGGCGTCGTCTGACAGCACGCCCGTCATGGCGAGGTTGGCACGCGCGTGGCGGCCGCGCACGGGGACCTCGTAGCCAAGGTCGAGCTTCTCGCCCTTGCCCGCGAGATAGCGAAGCGACAGGTCGAGGCGGCTGCGGTCTCCGGTGAGGTCGACGTTGGTGCCCAAGGCCGTGGTGGCGGCGCCGATGACGTACTGGCGCACCTCGACCTCGGCGCGGTCGTCGGCGACGATGCCCATGCTGTCGAGGTACTGTTCGCCCGCTGTGGCGGCGACGAGCAGCGTCACGGTCACGTGGCTGCCCGCCTCGGCGTGGATGCGCAGGGCGTGCCCGGCCGTGACGGGGGCGTCGTCGGCCTCGCGCGGCTGGTCGGCCTCGCGTGCCTGCGCCTCGTTGGCGGCGGCGCCCTCGCGTGCGTCGCTCTCGACGGGGTCGGCCGCAAGGCCGTCTGCCACGACGACATTCACGCGGGCCGAGGCGCCCGGGCGCACGAAGACGCTCGTCTGGGCAACGTGGCCCGCGGCGGCGTCGATCTTGACCTCGACGAGCTTGTAGCTGGCATCGGCGGGGACCACGACGACGCGGCGCTGCGTGGCGGCCGCGTCGAGCCACTGGGTGGCCTCGACGCCCGCTCCGCAGGCGATGCGGCGCGCGGCGGCCGGGACCTCGGCGGCGGGATCTGCCGCGGGCGGGGTGGGGACGAGAAGCGTCGTGTCGTTGGTCCTGAGCCAGTTCCAGGTCTGGGCGGACCCGCGGCCGACGCCGGTAAGCGTGAGTGACATCTAGCCGATCGCCCCTTCCATCTCGAGCTTGATGAGGTTGTTCATCTCGACGGCGTACTCAAGCGGCAGCTCCTTGGACACCGGGTCGGCAAATCCGTTGACGACCATGGTGCGGGCCTCCTGCTCGGAGCAGCCGCGGCTCATGAGGTACATGATCGTGTCGTCGGAGATGCGGCCGATCGTGGCCTCGTGGCCCACGCTCGCGGTGGCGTTGCGCACGTCCATCGCGGGGATGGTGTCGGAGCGGCTGATGTCGTCGAGCATGAGGGAGCTGCAGCTCACGCTGGCGCGGGCGCGGTCGGCCTTCTTGGTGACGACCACCGAGCTACGGAACGTCGAGATGCCGCCGCCCTTGGAGAGCGACTTGGTGTCGACGCTGGCGCGCGTGTCGGGGGCGGCGAGGGTCACCTTGCAGCCCGTGTCGAGGTTCTGTGTGGCACCGGCGAAGGTGATGCCGGTGAACTCGCAGCTGGCGCGCGGCCCCACGAGCAGGCTCGAGGGGTAGAGGTAGGAGACGTGGGAGCCAAACGAGCCGGAGACCCACTCGACCTTGCCGTCCTCCTCGACGCGTACGCGCTTGGTGTTGAGGTTGTACATGTTCTTCGACCAGTTCTCGATGGTCGAGTAGCGAAGCCTCGCGCCCTTGCCCACGAACAGCTCGACGGCGCCGGCGTGGAGGTTGGCCACGTTGTACTTGGGTGCCGAGCAGCCCTCGATGAAGTGCAGGTCGGCGCCCGGCTCCACGATGATGAGCGTGTGCTCGAACTGGCCCGCGCCCGCGGCGTTGAGGCGGAAGTAGCTCTGCAGTGGGAAGTCGAGCTTGACGCCGGCGGGCACGTAGACGAACGAGCCGCCGCTCCACACCGCGTAGTGCAGCGCGGCGAACTTGTGGTCGGTCATGGGGATGAGCGTGCCAAAGTGCTCGCGGATCATGTCCTCATAGCCGCTCTTCATGGCGTCCTCGACGGTCGTGTACACGACACCCGACTTCGCGACCTCGTCCTTCATGTTGTGGTAGACGATCTCGGAGTCGTACTGGGCGCCCACGCCGGCCAGGCTCGTGCGCTCGGCCTCGGGGATGCCGAGGCGCTCGAAGGTGTCCTTGATGTCGTCGGGGACCTCGTCCCAGCTCTCGGCCTGCTTCGAGCCGCTCGCCACGTAGGTCGAGATGGTGCTCATGTCGAGGCCGCCGATGGCCGGGCCCCAGTTCTTGGGCATCTCCATGCGTTCGTAGGTCTCCAGGGCCTTGAGGCGCATCTGGAGCATCCAGTCGGGCTCGTCCTTCTTGCGGCTGATCTGCTCGACGATGTCGCCGGACAGGCCGTCGGCGAAGCGCTCGTAGCCCTTCTCGGGCTTCACGAAGTCATACATGCTGCGGTCGACGTCGGCGACCTCGGAGCGGGGTCGCTGCTCGTCGGCGGCGTTGGTGTTTGCTGCCATGGCTTACGCCTCCGCCTGCTCGGCGCGCTCGTAGCGCTCGAAGCCGTTGGCGTCGATTTGGTCGATGAGCTCGGGGCCGCCCTCGGCCACGAGGTGGCCCTTCACCATGACGTGGGTGTGGTCGACCTCGACGCGCTCGAGGATGCGCGTGTTATGCGTGATGATGAGCAGCGCCCCGTTGCACTGCTCGCGGTAGGCGGTGATGCCGCGCGAGACGACGGAGAGGGCGTCGACGTCGAGGCCCGAGTCGGTCTCGTCGAGGATGGCGAGCTTGGGCTGCAGGAGCAGCAGCTGGAGCATCTCGACCTTCTTCTTCTCGCCGCCCGAGAATCCCACGTTGAGCTCGCGGGTGAGATAGGAGGAGTCCATGTCGAGCTGCTCGCACAGCTCGCCCACGCGGCGGCGGAACTGCTTGGCCGTCATCTTGAGCTCGGGGCGCTTCTGGCAGATGGTGCGCAGGAAGCTGTAGAGCGGCACGCCTGGGATCTCGACCGGGGCCTGGTACGACAGGAAGATGCCCGCGAGCGAGCGCTTGTCGGCGCTGGCGTGGGTGAGGTCGGCGCCGTCGAACTCGATGGTGCCGGCGGTGGTGTGGTAGACCGGGTCGCCCATGATGACGTGGCCCAGCGTCGACTTGCCGGCGCCGTTGGGGCCCATGAGCACGTGGCACTCGCCGCCGTCGAGCGACAGGTCGATGCCATGCAGGATGGGCTTCTCGTCGGCGCTCGCGCTCACGCCGTGAATGTTAAGGAGGTGTTCCATTTCTTGTCCTTACCTTGCCTGAGGTAATAGCCTTGTCGATAATACCCCACCGACAGTGGGATTTTCACGAGGAAGGCGAGTGGCGTGGACAGGTGGACGAGGTTTGGCAAGGCGATCGGCTCCCACATGCCCATCATCGCCCCGATTTGCGTGGCTGCGGGCGTTATGTTCCCGCAGGTGTTTGGGGTTACCGAGCACATCGTGCCCGTGCTGTTCGTGATCATGACGTTCCAGGGCTCGCTCAACAACACGTTCGCCTCGGTGCTCGAGCAGTTCCGCCACCCCAAGAACATGCTGTGCATCCTGGGCTTCTCCATCGTCGTGATGCCGGTGTGCGCCTGGGCGCTGTCGAGCCTTCTGTTTGGCGGCAACGCCAACCTCGTGACGGGCGCCACGCTCGAGTACTGCGTGCCGGTGGCTGTGGTGAGCTTCATGTGGTGCGGCATGTACGAGGGCGACCTGTCGCTCGCGCTTGCCTGCATCCTCGTGTCGACCGTGGCGAGCCCGGTGACGATCCCGCTCACGCTCAAGGTCCTGCTGGGCGCCACCGTGCAGGTCGACGTCCTGGGCATGATGTCGAACATGGTGTTCATGATTGCCCTGCCGGCCGTGGCGGGCATGCTTGTGAACGACGCGACCCACGGGTGGGGCCACGAGAAGCTCTCGCCCGCGATTTCGCCGGCAGTAAAGGTGCTGCTCATGCTCATCATCGCGTCGAACTCCTCGCAGATGAGCGACTACATGCGCCACCTCACGCCCGAGCTCGTTGCGATGGCCCTCTTCATCCTGGTGTTTGCGAGTTGCGGCTTTGCGGTGGGCCTCGTCATCGCGTACGCCCGCGGCCTGGCCCACGGCCAGCTCGTGACGTCGTCGTTCTGCTCGGGGTTGAGAAACATCTCCGCCGGTGCGGTGCTCGCCGCCCAGTTCTTCCCGGGCGAGGTGGTCTTCCCGGTGATGATGGGCACGCTGTTCCAGCAGGTGCTCGCCGGCGTGTTCGGCTCGATCATCGAGCGCGTCGTCGGCCGCGAGTAGGGACAATCTTTGGCCGACGTGTGCCCAGCGCGATTAAACGAGCCTCCGGGGCCTGCGGTTTGCGTCGCGGCCTCAAACTGCCCTCGAATGGGTGCGCGAGATGTACCCAAATCGCTGTGCAACCGACGCGGCAAAGGCTGCTCGATGAAGCGCATTTGGCCCTACACTACATAAGATACGCACAAAATGACCTCAAAATCGTGCACATTTAGTACCGTTTGCGGTCAAATCACTTCCGTCTACTGTTTACCGAAAAAAATATTACCGTTTGAAAAACTCACAAAAAGCTGCGGCCCTTACTATTAAACGCTCCTAATCTACCGCCTTGGAATGGCGCGTCAGAAGGTGGAGAGGGGGCTCCCCGCCGCGATCGACGCGCGGTATTCGAAAGGGGAGAGAAATGGCCTTTGACTTTACGGGAAGGGTCGCGATCGTAACCGGTGGCACGCAGGGCATCGGCCTCGAGATCGCCAAGGGCATCGTCGAGGGTGGCGGCCACGTCGTCCTCATCGCCCGCAGCAAGGACAAGGGTGAGGCGGCCGTCGCCAAGCTCGGCGAGGGCAACCACTTCTACCAGCTCGACGTGAGCGACGCCGCCGCGGCGCGCGCCACGGTCGACAAGATCTTCGAGGAGGTCCCGGGCGTCGACATCCTCGTCAACTGCGCCGGCGTCATCTCCACCAAGAAGTTTGAGGACATCGACGACGCCGAGTGGCGCCGCACGATTGACATCAACCTCAACGGCACGTTCACGATGCTCTCCGCGGTCTACCCGCGCTTCAAGGAGCTCGACTACAGCTCCATCGTGAACGTCTCCTCCGTTGCCGGCAAGATCGGCGGCGGCCTGCTGGGCACCGCGGCCTATGCCAGCTCCAAGGCCGGCGTGAACGGCCTCACCAAGGCGGTTGCCAAGGAGGGCGGCAAGTACAACATCCACTGCAACGCCGTCTGCCCGTCGCTCACCCTCACCGACATGACCTCGATCCTGTCTGACGAGAACTCCAAGCGCATCATCGCCGGCATTCCCCTGGGCCGCGCCGCCCAGCCGTCCGAGCCCGCCCAGATGGTGCTGTTCTACGCCTCCAAGCTCGCGAGCTTCGTGAACGGCGAGATCAGCGACTGCGACGGCGGCATCGTCCTCGACGGGTAGTTTGCCAGGCCGCACGGGCGCGCCGCAGGCCGCATGCCGGGCCGGTGGCGCGCCCTTTTTTCTGCAAGTGAGCCAATGAGAGGTTGCTAGCAATGAGCGATTCGACCACTGCGATGGAGGAGAAGAAGCCCTTCTTCAAGATGTCCTCCATCCCCGGCGCCACGATCCTGGTGCCGCTTCTTCTGGGGTGCCTCCTCAACACCCTGTTCCCCGACCTGTTCAAGACCCTTGGCAGCTTCACGCTGGGCATGACGCAGAACGGCGCGAGCCCGCTCGTGGGCGCCTTCCTGCTCATCGTGGGCACCACGATCTCGTTCAAGAGCGCCCCTGCCGCCGCCGCACGCGGTGCGATTATCATCATCGTGAAGCAGGTCGTCGTTATCGCCGTGGCGCTGCTCGTGCTGTTCACCGGCGACAACTTCCTCGGCCTGTCCGCGATGGTGATCCTGGCTGCCTGCACGGGCGCCAACAACGCCATGTATGCGGGCCTCATGGGCACGATGGGCACCGAGGTCGAGCGTGGCGCCGTGGCCATCACGACGCTCGTCGTGGGCCCGCCCGTCACGATGATCGTGCTGGGCGCCGCCGGCCAGGCCCCGATCGGCTGGACGCTCGTGGGCGCCATCCTGCCCATCGTCGTGGGCATCATCCTGGGCAACGTCTTTCCGAGCTTCAAGCGCATGATGGCGCCCGCCCTCACCGGCATCATCGTGCTGACGTTCTTCTCGATGGGCACCACGATGACGTTTGGCCAGCTCGTCGCCGGCGGCCTGCCGGGCATCCTGCTGGGCGTCATCTGCTCGGTGGTCTTCGCGATTCCTGCCGTCTTCGTCGATCGCCTGACGGGCGGCACGGGCGTCGCGGGCGCCGCCATCTCGAGCTGCGCCGGCGCCAACGTCGCCACGCCCGCTGCCATGGCAAACGTCAACGAGGCGCTCTACGGCGGTGACGTCCTCGCCGTGGCTACCGCCCAGGTTGCCGCCTGCGCCATCGTGACGGCCATCCTCACGCCGCTCGTCACGAGCTTCGTGTACAAGCACTTCAACAAGGCCGCCAAGGCCGACGAGGCTGCCGCTACCGCGTAGTTGCATCGACGCACGAGCTTGCCGGGGCCCGTCACCTTCTCAGGTGGCGGGCCCTTTTGTGTGCGGTTGCGCGCGATGGGTGGCGCATCCGTTGGCCCGTGCACCCACATTTGCGTCTCTAGAATTCGAGCACCCGCTTTTACGCGCTAGATGGCCTCCTAGCACGTAGAGGTGGGTGCCCAACGGTTGCGGACGCGTACAAACGGGTCCCGGGTGGGGCTGACGGAGCGGAGGACGAGGCGAGCGCGAAGAGGCGCCGCGCCCGCGCCCTGCCGCCAATCGAACAGGGCGTGGGGGTGCGCGGGAATCGCTCGGGCGCGCACCATAGTGTCCGGCGTGCGCGCTATCCTCATTTGGCACACATCGGATGGGGGAGTCTCGCCACATGGCCTTCGTACACCTGCACAACCACACGGACTACTCGATGCTCGACGGGGCAACACGCATCTCGGACATGGTGAAGCGAGCCGTCGACCTCAAGATGCCCGCCGTGGCCATCACGGACCACGGCTACATGTATGGCGTGCCAGACCTCGACCTCGAGACGGCCAAGTACAACCACCAGCAGCCTGACTGGCAGCAGTGGTTCCACGACAAGGACAACTACGCCAAGGGCCGCGAGATCGTGGAGCCCAATGCCGAGGAGGAACCCGAGGCCCACGCCCAGTGGAGGCTCGACGTCGAGGCCCACGAGGCCGGCCGCGACCTCGACGAGGTCAAGCCGCGCCCGCTTGTGAAGCCCATCTTTGGCTGCGAGGCCTACTTCACGCCCGACGACTCCCTCTCGCGCGACCACAAGCCCGAGCTCTACCACATGATCCTGCTCGCCAAGAACCAGGTGGGCTACGTCAACCTCATGCAGATGATGAGCGACGCCGCCGTCCGCGGTTTCTACTACAAGCCGCGCACCACCCTCGAGATGCTCAAGAAGCACTCCGAGGGCGTCATCGGCACGGCCGCCTGCGTCTCTGGCATCATCCCGCGCTCGATCCTGCGCGGGCAGCCCGATGAGGCGCTCAAGTGGGCGCGTACCTTCAAGGAGATCTTTGCCCCCGGCGACTTCTACATCGAGATTCAGGACCACGGCCTCACGTTCGAGAATGGCATGACCGACCGCCAGCTCGACGAGCAGCTGGTGGAGCTTGCCCATTCGCTCGACCTCAAGGTCATCGCCACCAACGACTTCCACTACCTCACGCGCGACGACGCCCCCACGCAGGACCTCATGATGTGCATCGGCATGAACTCCAAGGTCGATGACGAGAACCGCATGCGCATGGAGGGCAGCGAGTTCTACATGAAGACCGAGGAGGAGATGCGCGAGCTGTTTTCCTGGTGCCCCGAGGCCTGCGACAACACCCTCGAGCTGGCCGAGAAGTGCAACGTCGAGCTCGACTGGGACCAGATCATCCTGCCGCGCTTCCCGCTGCTCGACGAGGGCGAGACCCACGAGAGCCAGTTCCGCCGCGAGTGCGAGGAGGGCCTGGCCAAGCGCTACGGCGAGGACTGGAAGAACGTCACGATCAACGGCATCAACGTCCAGGAGCGCTTCGAGTACGAGTACAAGATCATCTGCGACAAGGGCTTCGCCGCCTACTTCCTCATCGTGCAGGAGTACGTGCGCTGGGCCAAGCAGAACGGCATCGGCGTGGGCCCCGGCCGTGGGTCTGCCGCCGGCGCCCTCGTTGCCTACGCGATGGACATCACGACCTTCGACCCGCTCACGAACAACCTCATGTTCGAGCGATTTCTCTCGCCCCAGCGCTCCGAGATGCCCGATATCGACATGGACTTCGACGATGAGCGGCGCCTCGAGGTCGTCGAGCACGTGCGCCAGCTCTACGGCCCCGAGAAGGTCACCCACGTCATCACCTACTCGACCATCAAGGCCAAGCAGGCCGTCAACGACGCCGCGCGCGTGCTCGACTACCCCGTCTACATGGGCCAGCGCCTCTCCAAGATGATCAGCGCCGCGCCCAACGCCACGCTCAAGGCCACGATGGAGAAGGTTCCGGGGCGCGAGGATCAGTACTCCCAGGACTTCGTCGACGCCTACAACCAGGACTCAGACGCTCGCCGCATCATCGACGCGGCGCTGTCGCTCGAGGGCCTCATCCGCGGCGAGGGCGTCCACGCCTGCGCCGTCCTCATCTGCCGTGACCCCGTCAACGAGCACTGCCCCACCAAGCTCGATACCAAGGGCGGCGTCGAGATCACCCAGTACGAGGGCCACACGGTGGCGGACATGGGCCTGCTCAAGATGGACTTCCTGGGCCTGCGCACCCTCACGGTCATCTCCAAGGCAAAGGCCAACATCAAGGCCAACTTTGGCATCGACGTCGACATGGACTCGATCCCCTTCGACGACCCCGCCATCTACAAGCTGCTGGGCTCGGGCAACACCGCCGGTGTCTTCCAGGTCGAGTCCGGCGGCATGACCGCCACGATCAAGGGCATGCAGCCCACCGAGTACAAGCACATCGTGGCTCTTATCGCCCTGTACCGCCCGGGCCCGCTGGGCGCCGGCATGGTCACGGACTACATCGACCGCATGAACGGCAAGAAGGAAGTCGTCTTCTACGACGACCGCCTCTCGGACATCCTGGGCGAGACCTACGGCACCATCGTGTACCAAGAGCAGGTCATGCAGATCTCGGTCAAGATGAGCGGATTCTCGGCCGGCGAGTCTGACTCGCGCATCCGAAAGCCCGTGGCCAAGAAGAAGATCAAGCTGCTCACGAGCACCATCTTCCACTGGGACGATGGCGCCGACGAGACGACCTACGACCACTGGATCAACGGCGCCGTGCGCAACGGCTACACCCGCGAGATCGCCCAGCGCATCTGGGACGACGTCCTCAAGTTCGCCTCGTACGCGTTCAACAAGTCGCACTCGGCGGGCTACGCGATCCTGGTCATGCAGACAGCCTGGCTCAAGGCCCACTACCCCAACGAGTTCATGGCGGCCGTCCTCACCAGCTACACGGGCAAGACCGAGAAGATCGTCCACTACGTCTCGGCCTGCCGCCACGAGGGCATCCAGATCCTGCCGCCAGACATCAACGAGTCGGGCAAGGAGTTCACGGCCGTCCACGAGGGCGTCCGCTTTGGCCTGGCCGGCATCCGCGGCGTGGGCGAGGGCGTGGCCGACGCCATCATCGCCGAGCGCGAGCGGGGAGGGGCCTTCAAGAACCTCCACGACCTGGTCGACCGCGTCGACACCGGCACCTGCAACCGCCGCGTCATCGAGGCCCTCATCAAGGGCGGAGCCTTCGACTCGACGGGCTACCCGCGCCGCCAGCTCATGGAGTTCGTCGACAAGAACAACCCTGCCAACATCATCGATGCGGCCACGAAGCGCCAGAAGGACCGCGCGGCGGGCCAGAGCTCAATGTTCGACCTGTTCGCCGACGTCGAGGGCTCGGGCTTCGAGTCCGACGTGCCCGACCCCAGCCCCGTCGAGTGGGACCGCACCCTCAAGCTCGCCCAGGAGCGCGAGGTGCTGGGCCTCTACATCTCCGACCACCCGCTGCGCCCCTACGAGTACGCCCTGGCCAAGGCCCGCGACTTCACCCTGTCGCAGGTGCTGGGCGGCTACGAGAAGACGAGCGTCACCGGCGAGGTGCGTCACGTCGAGGTGAGCGGCGAGAAGCCCATCTGGATTGCGGGCATGGTGTCTGGCCTGCAGAAGCGCACGACCAAGAACGGCGACCCCATGGCCATCGTGCAGCTCGAGGACATGGAGAACGAGATCGACGTCGTGGTCTTCCCCAAGGCCTACAAGAAGAGCGCTGCGGTGCTTGCCGGCCAGACCGACGAGCAGACCGGCGAGCAGGTGGGCGACGTCTTCGTGCGCATCCTGGGCCGCATCGACCGCTCGGACCGCGGCGACCAGTTCCTCGCCACCGCCATTGAACCGCTCGAGCTGTCCGAGAAGACCAACAAGCCCAAGATCCTCGAGGTCATGCTCGAGCCGGCCGCCCTGTCGCGCTTGGTGCTCGAGCAGCTCCAGAAAGTCTTCGAGCTGCATCCGGGCATGGACCGCGTCGAGGTGTTCGTTGAGAGCTGCAGTGGCGACCGCCTTCGCATGGAGGTGCCCACGCGCGTCGACGCCAAGAACGTGATGCTCATGGCCCGCGTCCAGGACGTCGTCGCCGGCAAGGGCTTTGCCCACGTCGTGTCATAGCGGCTGCTCGCCGCTTCCGGCGTGCGGGCGTTGCGGGTGCCTGCCCGTTACACTCGTCTCCCATAGCTGAGGAATTGCATCGCGCGGACCCTTGCGTTGATTCGCGGGGGTCCGCGCGTTATGCGTGCTGCTTTCGTGGGCAGACTCTCCGTGAGGGCCCGCGGTGGGCGCGGGCGCCACGCGAGAGAGGAGCGGTCCATGGGTGAGCTCAAGTTCTATAAGTGCAAGAAGTGCGGCGAGGTGTTCTGGAAGGTCGTGGGCGCCGAGTGCGACTGCACGCCCTCCTGCTGCGGCGAGCCGTGCGTGGCGCTTGTCGCCAACACGGTTGACGCCGCGCGCGAGAAGCATGTGCCGGCGCTTTCCGTCGAGGGTGACAAGCTCGTGGCGCGCGTGGGCGAGGTGGCCCACCCGATGCTGCCCGAGCATCATATCGCCTTCATCGCGCTCGACCGCGGCAACGGCAAGGTCGAGGTCAAGTTCCTGCAGCCGGGGGCGGCCCCCGAGGCAACGTTCTGCGTGCCGCCGCGCGATGCCGTGGTCTACGAGTACTGCAACCTCCATGGCTTGTGGAAGGCAGGCTTCACGGCCTAGCCGGGGACAAGGGGACGTGTCTTTTGTCCCCGTGGTCTTGGGCGCTGAACCTTGCGAGGTATTTGCTGGGGATCTACGGGCCAGAGAGACTGTTCCTCTGGCACGCTGTTGGGCGGTCGCGGGCGAACTCGCGGCCGCCCTGCTTTTGCCTCGCGCCCGGACGCCTGAAGGCCCGCCAAAGCTCGCGGGTAGAATCCTCTTGGCGCAGGCGCCGGTGAGCACGACGGTGTTGGCCACGGCCGCAGCGTCTCGTCGCTCACGTCGCCGCCCAGCTCGGAGAGGTGCGTGGGCAGGTCCATCTCGCGCTCAAAGGTCTCGAGGGCGTCGATGCCGGCAAGGGAGACATGCTGGCCTGCCTCCTTGACGGAACCGTCGCCGTAGACAAGCAGCATGCGCCTGTCCGCGCACAGCGCAGCGAGCTCGGGCACGGAGTCGTTGCGTATCGGCAGCCTGGTGTCGTTGCGAAGCGAAAAGTCCTTCATGTTCCTCTCGCTCTCGTTGGGCAATGGGCCTGGTCCTAGCGGTGCCGCCCATCCTAACAACCGGTTGTTACTACCGCACAAGTTGGGAATGCGCGGAATTTGCGCGGGGGCGTTGGCCTGGGCGCCCGCCGGAGCCTATCCTTGGACGTGCCGCTTGCCGGCCGCCGCGTTGGCTGCCGGCCACCTGGGCGAGGCGCCTGTCGCCACCCGACCGCTTGGCATGGCCTGTCTGTTGCTCGGTTAGAATTCCCGACCAGCCGGTGGAGTGGGGGAGAAAACCAGATGATCTTGTCGCTTGCCCCCATGGAGGGGGTCACGGGCTACGTGTTCAGGCGCGTCCACGCCGCCTGCTTTGGCCCTCTGAGCCGCTATTACACGCCCTTTGTGGCGCCGCCGCACGTGGGCAAGGGCTTCGTGGGACGTGCCAAGAAGGAGCTCGACCCGCAGGCCAACGAGGGGCTCGATGTGACTCCGCAGCTGCTCACCCGCGATGCCGACCGCTTCGTGTGGGCCGCTGGGCTGCTCGCGCAGATGGGCTATCGCGAGGTCAACCTCAATCTGGGCTGCCCCTCGGGCACCGTGGTCTCCAAGGGCAAGGGCTCGGGATTTCTGCGCGAGCCGGGCGAGCTCGAGGCGTTTCTCCAAGACGTGTGCGAACGCTCGCCGCTGCCGGTCTCGGTCAAGACGAGGATTGGCATCGAGTGCGACGAGGAGTACGAGCAGATCCTTGCCGTCTTCTGCCGCTGTCCGCTCGCCGAGCTCATCGTCCACCCGCGCCTGCAGCGAGACGCCTACCGCGGTGCCCCGCGCTGGGAGCCCTACGGACGCACGCTCGAGGCGGCGCCGTTTGACGTTTCCTACAACGGCGACATCTTCTCGGTCGAGGACTACGAGCGCCTGACCAGCGCCTTCCCTCAGACGCGCCACGTGATGCTGGGCCGCGGCGTGCTTGCGAACCCCGCCCTGCCGCGTATGGTGCGCGGCGGCATGCCCGCGAGCGCCGTCGAGCTGCGCCACTTCCACGACGCCCTGTTTGGCGCCTACCTGGACGAGATGGGCGGCAACGCCGTCATGCGCATGAAGGAGTGGTGGCTCTACTCGAGCTGCGCCTTTGCCAATGAGCGAGCCGTGCGCAAGCGCGTGAGATCGGTGAAGAAGGTCGCCGACTACGAGGCCGCGGTCGAGCGCATCTTTGGTAGCGAGCCCCTGGCACCCGTCGCCCGCTATCGCGGTGAGGCGTAGGCAGGGCCTCACTGGCACGTCCAGGAGGGCAACGTCATCTTCCCCAAGACAACCAATTCCGTCCACATGGCCGACAACCTCGACGTCTTTGACTTCGAGCTCGCCGCAGACGAGATGGCACGCGTAAACGCCCTGCCACGGCACGCCTACTACCACGTGGCCGACGAGGCTTCTTCGTGGATCTTCAACGAGGTCGACGCCGACGCGGTCCAGAAGTAGGAGCTTGCGAACGGGAACAACCTACGAACTGAGGACGGCACCCCCAACGCGATGAGCGCCGCCTGGGGTGTGCAGTCGAGCTACGACACGATTAGCCTGTTCGTCTCGCAGCACAAGACCACCGAGAACCTGCTCAAGACGGGCGCGTTCACGGTCTCGTTCGCCACGCTCGACACGATGGCGATCTCTGACTACCTTGGCATCGAGAGCGGTGCCAAGGTTCCCAACAAGATTGTCCGGTTAGCGCACATAAGTTTGCGGCCCGCCTTGGCCAACAGCACTTTTGCCGCCGAGACGGACCCGCTTTTATGACTTATGTACGCTAAATAGCTGACGGATGTCCGCCCGCAACCCCCCGTTCCCGCGGCCCCCGTCATGAGGCCGCCCACCGGCCCCGTCGCCGCCGGCAAGCTCCACACCATGAAGGAGGTGTGCGAGGAGTGCGGCACGACCTACGAGACGCTCAAGTTCTACTGCAACCGCGGCCTGGTGCCCAACGTCAAGCGTGACGCCAACAATCGCCGCGTGTTCGACGACCGCGACGTCGCTTGGCTCAAGAGTCTCTCGTGCCTCAAGCGCTGCAACATGTCCATCTCCGAGATACAGCACTACCTGGACCTGTGCGTGCGCGGCAAGGCGACGATCCCCGAGCGCAAGGCGTTCCTCGCGGCCAAGCATGCCGAGCTCGGTCGCCAGATGGAGCAAATTCAGGCGGCGATTGACTATATCGATTGAAACAGGAATTCTACGACGACGTTCTCTCGGGCAAGACGGAGTACTTCTCCTACGTTGCACCGGAGGACTAGCGGGTCCACAAGCCCGTGCGGCGTGCGGAGAGGGAAGGGAGGAAGGGTAAAACCTCTCCGCACGCCGAGCTTGCGCATATAATCCAGTGCGTTCGTTGCATCTGTGTTTCGCGAGCTAGACGTTAACAAAGTCGAAATGTAGCTTACGAGTGTCTTACACATTCGGGCCCCTGCGGACACCCCGCCGTCCCGCACATGCCGAGAGGATCTTCCATGAACGAGGTCATGTCACAGCTCTTTGCTCGCAAGTCCACGCGGGCCTTCACCGACGAACTCGTGAGCGAGGCCGACGAGCGCGCCATCCTAGAGGCCGCCTGCCAGGCGCCCACCGCCGGCAACCAGCAGCTCTACAGTATCATCGTGGCGCGCGACCCCACCCTCAAGCAGACGCTTGCCCACACCTGCGACGACCAGCCCTTCATCGCCAAGGCGCCGCTCGTCCTCGTCTTCTGCATCGACGTTCGCCGCTGGTGGCGCGCCTTCGAGCTTGCGGGCGCCGCTCCCCGCCGCCCCGGCAAGGGAGACGCGCTGCTTGCCCTCGAGGACGTCATGTGTGCGGCGCAAAACGCCGTGGTTGCGGCTCATTCCCTGGGGATCGGCTCGTGCTACATCGGCGACATCCTCGAGCGGCATGAGGAACAGAGCAGGCTGCTGGGGTGCCCCCGCTACGTGGTGCCTGCGGCGATGCTCGTGATGGGACACCCCACGGCCCACCAGCTCGAGCGCAAGAAGCCGCGCCGCTTTGACCTCGAGAGCGTGGTCTTCGAGAACAGCTACCAGGACCTGCCCGACGAAGAGCTGCTCGGCGTGCTCTCCCAGAAGGAGGGCCACACCTCAGACCCCGACGACGGCCTCGAGGCCTGGCTTGGCGCCTTCTGCCGCCGCAAGTGGAACTCGGGCTTCTCGCGCGAGATGAGCGACTCGGCGGCCCGCATGCTCGAGGACTTCGACTACGCGGATTAGTGTCACGCAGCTGCGCTATAGTCTCCCTCAATTGGCCGGAACAAGTCGCCGGCCGCAAGACCAAGGAGTCATCATGGCCCTCATCGTTCTCGTCATCATCCTCGCCGTGGTCGCGGTGCGCTGCGGCTACGTCGTGCGTCAGCAGCATGTTGCCATCATCGAGCGCCTGGGTCGCTTCTGCGGCATCAAGGGCCCGGGCTTTCACGTCATGATCCCCTTCATCGACACCGCCCACGACGTCGACCTCATGACCGAGGACCAGCACATGACGTTTGACGCCAAGACGCATGACAACGTCACGATCGAGCTCGACGTCTCGATCCAGTACCACGTTGACGCCACGCACGCCAACATGGGCGCGGAGTCGGGCATCTGGAAGAGCTTCTATACCCTCACCGATCCCGTGAGCCAGATGAAGGACTACCTGGCAGACGCCCTGCGCAGCCAGATTCCCAACCGTACGCTCGACGAGGTCTTCTCCGAGAAGGATGCCATCGCCACTGCCATCGATGAGGTCGTGGCCACCAAGATGCTCGACTACGGCTACGTACTCGTGACGACCCTTATCACCTCGATTCGCCTGCCGGCCGAGGTCCAGGAGTCGATGAACCGCATCGTAGCGTCCAAGAACAACCTCGAGAGCGCCCGCAATGACGCCGAGGCGGCCCGCGCCAAGACCGTCATCGCCGCCCAGGCCAAGGCCGAGGCCATGGCTGCCGAAGGCAAGGGCATCGCTGACCAGCGCATTGCCATAGCCCGTGGCATCAAGGAGTCGATCGACACCATCAAGGGCTCAGAGCTCTCGAGCGAGGAGGCAAACCGCCTCTTCGAGTTCACCCAGTGGGTCTCGATGATGGAGTCCTTTGCCGAGAAGGGCTCTTCGAGCGTGGTCTTGCCCGGCGACTTCTCGAGCGCGAGCAGCCTCTACGAGCAGCAGCTCGCCGCTCGCGTTACGCCCAACCCTGAGGGAGGGAAGCGCGCGTGACGCCTCTTGCCCTGCACGCCTGCTGCGGTCCCTGCTCGCTCGAGCCCCTGAAGCACCTGCGCGAGGAGGGCTTTGAGCCCACCATCCTGTGGGACAATCCCAACATCCAGCCCGTCGCCGAGCACGACCTGCGCCTGGCGACCCTGCTTGCCTGGGCAGATGCCCAGGGCATCGCTGTGGTGCGCTGCGAGCGCGGCGCGGGGAGCGGGCTGGTGGGCACCAAGACGGCCGCCGAGCAGCGCGAGGCCTGGGAGCGCGCCTGCGCCCCGCTGGGGTTTAACCGCGAGGCCCGCTGCCGAGCCTGTTACGCCATCCGTCTCTCCCAGGCCTGCGTCGCGGCCCGCGATCTGGGCTTTACCCACATCTCGACCACCCTTGCCGTCTCGCCCTACCAGCTATTCGACGACTGCTCGCAGATTCTCAAGCGCCAGGCTGCCGCCCATGGCCTTGTGCCTGTCATCCGTGACTGGCGCCCCTTCTATGCCGACGCCACGCGCGAGAGCCGCGAGCTGGGGATGTATCGCCAGAACTACTGCGGCTGCCGCTTCTCCGCTGCCGAGGCGGCGATCGAGCGCCACGAGCGCCGCGACGAGCGAAAGCGTGCGAAGGCCGAGGCGAGGAAGGCGTCTCGCTAGCTGCGCCAATCGTGTGCCGCAAGCGTCTGACCTGCTGCGTTATAGGTGTGCGAGAAGAGCGGCGCCACGGAGGCGTGCCGCTCGCGGCCGCATGGCTACCGCTCGCCGCCGCACCTGCCGCCCGCGTGGCTCTGTCGCCCCGCTCGTCCGGAAGGCCGTCGGTATCAAGAATCGATTGGGATACGGTTTGAGGCCCCTGGCGAACCACGCAGAAGCGCTTGGAGCCGACGATCTGGGAGGCAGACATGGGCCTGTTCACTGGCAAGACCGTCATCGTCACCGGCGGCGGCAAGGCAACCCTCAAGGATGGCAGCGCCGGCTCCATCGGCTATGGCATCGACATCGCGTTTGCCAAGGAGGGCGCAAACCTCGTCATCACCGGCCGCAACGTCGCCAAGCTCGAGGCCGCCAAGGAGTCGCTCGAGGCAGACTACGGCATCAAGGTCCTGCCCGTCGCCGCCGACGTCTCCGCCGGCCAGGACAACGAGGCCGTTGTCCAGAACGTCATCGACCAGGCCATCGCTGAGTTCGGCCGCATCGACGCCCTTGTGAACAACGCCCAGGCCTCGGCCTCCGGCGTCACGATCGCCGACCACACGATGGACCAGTTCAACCTCGCCATCTACTCCGGCCTCTACGCCACGTTCCTCTACATGCAGAAGGCCTACCCGCACCTCAAGGAGACCAAGGGCTCCGTCGTGAACTTCGCCTCCGGCGCCGGCCTCTTCGGCAACTACGGCCAGTGCTCCTACGCCGCCGCCAAGGAGGGCATCCGCGGCCTCACCCGCGTTGCCGCCAACGAGTGGGGCAAGGACGGCGTCAACGTCAACATCGTCTGCCCGCTTGCCTGGACGGCCCAGCTCGAGAACTTCGAGGTCGCCTATCCCGAGGCCTTCAAGGCCAACGTCCACATGCCGCCCGCCGGCCACTACGGCGACGTCGAGAAGGAGATTGGCCGCGTCGTCGTCCAGCTCTGCGGCCCCGACTTCAAGTACATGAACGGAGAGACGGTTACCCTCGAAGGCGGCATGGGCCAGCGCCCCTAAGGGCCTGAGGCACAGCATCTTGCCACTCAGCGGGGCGGGCATGACCTTTAGGTCTATGCCCGTCCCGCTTCATGTCAATCTGCAGCACCTCAAGCCCTTGGCCAACCTGAGGGGGATGGGCATGACCCTGAGGTCTATGCCCGGCTCGCTTTATGCCAATCTTGCGCACGAGGAGCACGCTACCCAACCTGGGGGTCTATGCCGATTGCCCCGGAGTGCGTGCTTATCGCGTGTGATTATCGAGCTCAGAGGCCATAACTACGGACGTTTGGCACGCGCTTTCGATAATTACGGACGTTTGGCATGCGCGCTGGGCCGTCGTGGGGGAAGCGGTCCGGCGACCGTCGCCTGTCGCCAGCTTGTGGCGCATTCGGCCAACGCGACCTGCGCCGATTGTGGCGGGCCACCACGCGGGAGCGCTACACTAGCTAGGTTGCATCATCTGCTAAGGAGCTGTGCCATGCGTACCGATGACTTTGACTATCCGCTGCCAGACGAGCTGATCGCCCAGGCGCCCGCCGAGCCCAGGGACTCCTGCCGCCTGCTCGTGTTGCACCGCGACGGTGGCGCGGGCGTCACGGGCAGCGCCACGCCAATCGCCGACGGCGGCTCCGTCGAGCACCGCCACTTCTACGACGTCCTCGACTACCTCGAGCCGGGCGACCTGCTCGTTGCCAACAAGACCCGCGTCATGCCCGCCCGCCTCGTGGGTCGCAAGGCCCAGACCGGCGGCGTCTCCGAGACCCTGCTGCTCAAGCGCCGCGAGGACCTCGACTCCATGGGCCACGTCTGGGAGTGCCTCGTGAACCCTGGTAAGCGCCTGAAGCCCGGTGCCCTCATTGAGTACCGCGCGGGCGGCCTGCACGCTCCCGAGAGCGCACCCGTGGTGCTCACCGGCCAGATCGTCGACTTCGTCGAGGACTCCAAGGGCGGTCGCCTCGTGCGCTTCGAGCCCCAGGGCACAGACGAGGCCACCGGCGAGCCGCGCACGCTCGACGCCGCCATCCACGCCGCGGGCCACGTGCCCCTGCCGCCCTACATCACCAGCTACGAGGGCGACCCCGAGAAGTACCAGACCGTCTACGCCATGCACGAGGAGCACTCGGCCGCGGCGCCCACGGCGGGCCTGCACTTTACCCCCGAGCTCATCGAACGCCTCAAGGAGCACGGCATTGGCTGGGCCACCGTCGAGCTCGAGGTGGGCATCGACACCTTCCGCCTCGTCGAGGAGGACGACCCCACCCAGCACGTTATGCACACCGAGCGCTACCACGTGACCCAGGACGTGGTCGACGCCGTGCACGCCACGAAGGCCGCGGGCCACAGGGTCGTTGCCGTGGGCACCACGGCGGTGCGCTCGCTCGAGAGCGCCTTTGACGCCGAGGCCCCTGCCGCCGCGCCCGCCATGGTGGCGCGCCGCTTTGAGGGCCGCCCCGACTCGGCCGACAAGCTCGGCCGCGGTGACATCGTGGTGCGCGAGAACGCTACCACGCAGCTCTACCTCATGCCCGGCAGCACCTACCACGTGGTCGACGCGCTCATCACCAACTTCCACGTGCCGCGCTCCACCCTCATGATGCTCGTCTCGGCCCTGGCGACGCGCGAGCAGATCATGGACGCCTACGCCGCGGCCATCGACGAGCGCTACCGCTTCCTGAGCTTTGGCGACGCGATGCTCATCGAGTAGGGGACACCAACAAATTCGAGGTGGGGCACCCTGCCTTACGAGAAGCGGCCCGAGCGCGTTGAGCGTTCGGGCCGCTTGCCTTGGAGCGGGGCGGATGTGACAAAGGGATTTGACCCCTCTGCTACCCGACGACGGCGAACAGGACGACGAGCAGGACGATGACGACGGCCGCGCCCGCGAGGGCGTAGACGACCATGCGCGTGTGCTGCGTGCGCTCGCGCACCGCGTCCTCCTCGGCGGCGAGGCGCTCGGTGAGCGCGCGCTGCTCGTCAAGGCGGGCGCGGGCGTCACTCTCGCGCTCGGCGAGCTGCTCGGTGAGCTCGGGGTGGGCGTGGATCTCGCGCGCCTCCTCGAGCGCAGACGCGGCGGCCTGGCTGCGACCGCTGGCGTCCTCGAGCTCGACGTTTGCCTCCTCGAGCTCGCCGTTCAGCGCGAGAATCGCCTCGCTGACCTCGTCCTCCTCGTCGCTGGCGCGCTTGCTCAGGCGCTCGTGCTCGTCGCGGCGCGCCTGGTCGATGGAGCCGGCCGCCTCGAGATCTGCCTCGGCCTCCTCGAGCGACTTGCGCTGCGTGTAGAGGTGCGTCTGGGCAATCTGGAGCGCCTGCTGGGTCTCCTGGTCCGTGCGGGTGACCTCCCCGCGGGCACGCTCGAGCGCGGCGAGCGCGGCGGCTACCTCGCCGCTCTTGGACGTGACGCCGCGTGCGCCGGCCGATGGATTGCGCCTGGCCTCGGCGAGCTGGTCCTGGAGCTTGGCGAGCTTGTTCTGCGCGCTCACGGCCGCGCGCTGGGCGGCCTGCAGCTTGGAGTCGCGGCTGGCCTGCGCCTCGTTTGCCTGCGCCTGCGCCACCTTGAGGGCACGCCTGGCCTCGGCCGCGCTGGCCTGGGCCCGCGACAGCGACGTGCGCGAGTCATCCGCGAGCTTCTTGTAGGGTTCGAGCGCCTTCTCGTTGCGCTTCCTCAGCGCCGCGAGCTCGTCCTCCTTGGCGCTGCGCTTCGCCTCGAGGTCGTGGCAGCGGGCCTCGGCCTGCTCGATCTGCTTGGCGGCCTCGGCGAGCTCGCGCTGCTGCAGCGCGAGGATGGCGTCGAAGTTGGCCTCGACCTCGCGGCGGTGGCCAAGCTCCTGGGTGAGCTCGCCCGCCTGCCGCTCGAGTGCCTCGAGCTCGAAGCGCGCCGCCTGGTGGGCGCGTCTGGCCTCGGCGAGCTCGCGCACGGCGGCCACGCCTCCCGCGACCTGCTCGCCGCCCGCCTGTGCGTAGGCGCGGGCGCGGTCGATGAGCGTGGGCACGCCGGGGTCATTCTCGCCGTGGTCGGCGTCCCCGGCCTGCTCGCTGGCGTCGCTCTCGTCGTGCTCGGCCTGAGCGGCGGCGCCGGCCTCGGCGGGCTCGCTGACGTCAGCGCTGGCCTCGGCGTTTTCCATAGCGTCCCCATCTGCCCTCGAAGCCGCGGCGCCGCATGCCCCGGCGTCTGCCTCGACATTCTCGGCCTCGTCGCCATTGGGGGCGTCTGCTGCCTCCGCGAACTCCGAGGTCGCGTCCGCTGTCACCTCGGTTGCCTCGACGTCTCCCTGATTGCGGGCCTCGTCGTCGCTGCCCTGCTCGCTCTCGATGGCCTGCTTGTGCCGCGTCTCTTCCTCGTCTGCCATCGCTTGCTCCCTTGCTCGCTACGTTTGCATCCATTGTTGCGTATCGTGCGGACACTAAGGCCGACCGCGCCGAGAATCCCTCGATGTGAGACAATTCGGGAACTCGGCCGCCTGGCGGCCACGGCCGTCCGGGCACCCCGGCCGGCCACCCTGCAGGGCCGCCCCGCGCGGCCACCATGAACAAGAGGGGCACCACGCATGACGCACACGCACGAGCCGCGCGAGGCCAACTGGCCCGAGGGGCGCGACCTTCCCGATAACCTGTTCCGGTTCGACATCATCGCCGAGGACCCCAAGACGCACGCGCGCTGCGGCGTCTTCCACACGGCCCACGGCGACGTCCCCACGCCCATCTTCATGCCCGTGGGCACCAAGGCCACGGTCAAGGGCCTCATGCCCCAGCAGGTCGAGGACCTGGGGGCCAAGATCATCCTCAACAACACCTACCACCTCGCCATGCGCCCGGGCGCAGACCTCGTGGCCGAGATGGGCGGCGTGCACGAGTTCATGCGCTGGGACAAGCCCATCCTCACCGACTCGGGCGGCTTCCAAGTCTTCTCGCACAACGAGTTCATGAAGCTCACCAACGAGGGCGTGAGCTTCCGCGCGGTCGAGTACGATGGCGCGCGCATCCACTGGACGCCCGAGGACAACATGGCCATTGCCGAGAAGCTCGGCAGCGACATCTGCATGCAGCTCGACCAGTGCCCGGGCTACCCCGCCACGCGCGCCTACGTCGAGCGCGCCGTTGAGCTGTCGAGCATGTGGGGCGAGCGCTGCTGGAAGGCCCACACCCGCCCCGACCAGGCGCTCTTTGGCATCGTCCAAGGCGGCATGCACATGGACCTGCGCCTGCGCAGCCTCGCGCACCTCGAGGAGTGCGGCGACTTCCCGGGCTACGGCATTGGCGGCTACTCGGTGGGCGAGGACCACGAGACGATGTTCGAGACCCTTGAGCCGCTCGTCTCCGACCACATGCCCAAGAACAAGCCCCGCTACCTCATGGGCGTGGGCAATCCCACGACTCTCGTGCGCGCCGTGGCCGCTGGCGTCGACATGTTCGACTGCGTGCTGCCCACCCGCACGGCCCGCGTGGGCACGGCCTTCTCGAGCGAGGGGCGTCTCAACCTCAAGAACGCCCGCTTCAAGCACGACCACGGCGTGCTCGACGAGGGCTGCGACTGCCCGGCCTGCGCGGGCGGCTTCTCGCGCGCCTACATCCATCACCTCGTGCGCCAGCACGAGATGCTCGGCGGCATCCTGCTGTCGCAGCACAACATCCGCTACCTGCTGCGCCTGATGGAGCGCGTGCGCGCCTCGATCGCCGAGGGCACCTACGCCGAGTTCTACCGCGACTGGATGAACTCGCCCGCGTCGAACGACTTCTAGGTCTCCCACCTGCGCCTTTCTTGACTCCCATACACATCCGTGCCGAGATGCGCCGCCGCTGGCGCACCTCGGCAGGGCAAGCATCCTGCGCGCCCGCGTGAGCCCCGTGCCCACGCGGGCGCGCCCCCGTTTGGGGCCCGGGCCGCGCTGGGCCGGCCTGCCTGGCACGGCTTGCAGCGTACGTCCAGCTCATTAGGTACAATTGATGGGTTAAACGACGAGTGCGCGCGTCGCCCAGCGCGGCGGCCCCGCGCAAAGGGGGACCCATGCTCCACAAGAAGGACAAGAAGGCCGACGAGCCTACGCTCGCCGCCGAGAACGCACCTGCCAATGACGCCGCCGAGAAGGGCGGCGATCCTGCCGAGAAGGACGACCGCAAGGCCCGCGAGGCCAAGCCGCTGTCGCGCACGACCATCGAGGGCCGCCGCCACGTTGGCGTGGGCGTCCTCGTGCTCCTGCTCGCGGTCGCCTCGATCGTGGCGATGATCCTGCCCGCCTGGGGCATCCCCCTGGGCTGCGATCTGGGCGGCGCCAACGCCGTGACGCTCACGGCCTCCGACCTCGGCGACGCCTCGATCGACGACGTCCTTGCCAAACTCAAGATCCGCGCGGGCGCCCTCGATCAGCACGACGTGCAGCTCTCCAAGAGCGGCGACGACGCGATTGAGCTGCGCGTGCCCAAGGGCTATGACGCCAACGCCGTGGCCGATGCCCTCACGCGCACGGGCCACCTCGAGCTCGCGCGCCTCGACACCGTCTCCGACGCCGACACCCTCCAGAAGATCCAGAACAACGCCAAGAACGTGACGCTCGAGCCGGGCACCTACGACGCCTTCGCCACCTCGGACAATGTGCGTGACGCCTCCGTCACCGCCCAGTCCTACTATGGCATGACCTACTACGCCGTGACCCTCACTCTCGATTCCGACGGCACGAGCGCCCTTGCGAGCGTCACCGACGAGCTGTCGGGTTCCTCGGGCCGGATCGCCGTGATCGTCGACGGCGCGATCGTGGCCACGCCCTCGGTCTCCAGCAAGATCGAGAACGGCAAGATGAACGTCGCCGGCGGCTTCACCGAGGACCAGGCCTACGCCTACGCCGCGGCCTTCAAGTCCGGTGAGCTTCCCTGCACCCTCTCCCAGACCGAGCCCGAGCAGGTCTCGGGACCCGTGGGCGGCGATGCCGTCGAGTCCGTCACCCTGATCTGGGGCGCCGTCCTGGTGATTGCCGTGATTGCCTGGGCTTGCGCGCTGCGCCCCTGCAGGCGCGCTGCCCGCGTGGTCTGCGAGCTGCCCGTGGTCGCAACGATCGTCTCGCTTGGCATCCTCACGATCGCCGCCCGCTTTGACCTCGTGGTCCTGGGCCGCGCCGAGATCGCCGGCATCGCCGCCATGGAGGTCGCCGACATCATCGTCGCCTTCCTTCTCGGCCGCGCCTACGTGCAGGGCCGCGCCCAGGGCCTCTCGGTGCGCAAGTCCTGCCAGCAGGCCGAGCAGCTCGTGCTGCGCCGCTCGCTGGTGGTCGCGACCGCCGTCATCGTCGTCTTCATCGGCCTGGCCGTCCTCAGGGACGGCTTTGCCCGCGAGCTCGCCTGTGCCGTGTGCTGCGGCGCCGCGGGCATGCTCGTGACCTACGGCCTCTACGGCTCGGCGTCACTCGCCATCGCCACGGCCGCCGACGCCGAGCAGACCGCCGACGAGCAGGCCAGCGCCGCCGCAGCCAAGGACGGGGAGTAGCCCCATGTCCGGCCTGCGAGAGAGCGGCCGCTGGCACGTTCTGCCCCAAGACATAGCCGCCGAGCACGAGGTCCGTGCCGCCACGGGTGTGACGCCCCTCGCCGCGCGCATCATGGTGGCCCGAGGCATCCGCGACGCCGCCGCGGCCAAGCTCTTCCTCACCCCCTCGCTCGAGCGCGACTGGCTCGACCCGCGCGAGCTGCCCGGCCTCGTTGCCGCGGCCGACCGCGTGGAGCGCGCCGTGAGGGCGGGCGAGGTCATCGCCGTCTTTGGTGACTTCGACGTCGACGGCATGAGCTCGACGTGCCTGCTCACCCTGGGCCTTCGCGACCTGGGTGCCGAGGTGCACCCCTACATCCCGCGCCGCTTTGGCGAGGGCTATGGCCTGTCCGCCGAGGCGCTCGGGCGCGTCGTCGAGGGCTGCCACCCCGACCTCATCATCACGGTCGACAACGGCATCGCCGCCGCGGCCGAGGTCGAGATGGTGCGCGAGCAGGGCATCGACGTCGTCGTGACCGACCACCACGAGCCGGCTGACCTCGTGCCCACGGGCGTGCCGGTGTGCGACCCCAAGCTCGACCACGACTGCCCCAGCTGCGACCTTGCCGGCGCTGGCGTGGCCCTCAAGCTCGTGCAGGAGCTGGGTCGCCGCGCCGGGCGCCCCAACCTGTGGCGCGAATACACCGACGTCGCCACCCTGGGCACCATCTCGGACATGATGAACCTCACGCGCGAGAACCGCGCGCTGGTGGCAGACGGCATCGAGCGCATGCGCCACACGACGCGCCCGGGCCTCGTGGCGCTTGCCGCCGCGGCCAACTGCGACCTGTCGGCCATCGAGGCCGACGGCCTGCCGTTCTCGCTCGTGCCGCGCCTCAACGCCGCCGGCCGCATGGGCGACGTCGATGTGGCCTTCAACCTGCTCATCTCGAACGATGCCGAGCAGGCCGCGCGCCTCGCCGCTGAGCTCGAGACCATCAACCAGAACCGCCGCGACATCGAGCGCGACCTCGCCGACCAGGCCATGGCCATGGTCGAGGAGACCTACGACGGCGGTCGCGCCATCGTCGTGGGCGGCGAGGGCTGGCACGAGGGCGTCAAGGGCATCGTTGCGAGCCGCGTGGTCAACCGCTACCACGTGCCCGCGATCCTCTTCTCCATCTCCGACGGCGTGGCCCATGGCTCGGGCCGCTCCGTGGGCTCGGTCAACCTCTTCGAGGCGGTCGAGAAGTGCGCCGATTTGCTCGTGCGCTTTGGTGGGCACGCGGGCGCCGTGGGCGTCACGATCGATGCCGTCAACATCGACGCTTTCCGCGCCCGCCTCGAGGGCGTGCTGGCCGAGCTCCCCGCCGAGCAGTTCGTCGACACCGGCGAGGTCGCGGCCATCGTGGGCCTCGACGAGCTCGACGTGCCCACGATCGAGTCGCTGGGGGCGCTCAAGCCCTTTGGCCAGGGCAACAAGGTGCCGCTGCTGGCCGCGTGCGGCGTGGTCATGCGTGCCCGCAGCCGCGTGGGCCGTTCGGGCGAGCACCTGCGCTTCCTCGCCACCGACGGCGTGAGCAGCGTGCCCGCGATCATGTTCCGCACCCCCGACGTCGAGCGCGCCTGCGACTACGAGGGCGCCGTCGACCTCGTCTTCGAGGCCGTCGCCGAGACCTGGCAGGGCCGCACGAAGCCCAAGCTCATGGTGCGTGACATCATCTACCGCGAGGCCACGCCGGGTGTCGAGGCCCCCGCCATCGCGGGCGAGCTTTTTGCCCGCGTGCCCCAGATTCTTGCGGGCGGCCTGCCCGAGGCCCCGCTCGTCGCGAGCCCCTCGAGTGCCGACGCGCTCGCCAAGCTGCCGCAAGACCAGCTCACAGACCACGTCGTGCGCGCCTTCATCGGCGACAATGCCCTGCTGCCGGCCCAGCGCCAGGCGCTGGACGCCCTGGGGCGTGGCCGCAGTGTGCTGGCCGTGATGGCCACGGGGCGCGGCAAGTCGCTCATCTTCCACGTGCACGCCGTGCGCGAGGCGGTGCTCAACGGGCATGCGAGCGTCTTCGTCTACCCGCTGCGCGCCCTCGTGGCAGACCAGAGCTTCCACATCTCCGAGTCCTTCTCCGCCCTGGGGCTCACCGCCCGCGTGCTCACGGGCGAGTCGACGCCCGAGGTGCGCGAGGAGGTCTTCTCCGGCCTTGCCGCGGGCACGGTCGACGTCGTGCTCACCACGCCCGAGTTCCTCGCCATCCACTCCAAGGCCTTCGCCCACGGCGGACGCGTGGGCTTCGTGGTCATTGACGAGGCCCACCACGCGGCCGCGACGGCCGGTGGCGCCCGCAGCGCCTACCGCGAGCTGCCCCGCGTGCTCGACGAGCTCGCGAACCCCGTCGTGCTCGCCGTCACCGCCACGGCGGCAGACCCCGTCGCCGACAGGATCTGCGAGCTTGCGCGCATCGACGACGTCATCGTCGACGACGCCTGCCGCGAGAACCTCGTCCTCGACGACGAGCGCGAGATGCACGACCGCGAGGCGGCCCTCATCGCCATCGCCAGCACGGGCGAGAAGTGCGTCGCCTACGTCAACTCGCGCGAGCAGTCCGTGGTGCTGGCCCGCGCCATTCGCAAGGCCAACCCCGAGATCGGGCAGCGCATCGCCTTCTACAACGCCGGCCTCACGCGCAGCGAGCGCGCCAGCGTCGAGCGGGCCTTCCGCGACGGCGCCCTCACCTGCATCATCTCGACGAGCGCGTTCGGCGAGGGCGTGAACCTGCCCGACATCCGCCACGTGGTGCTCTACCACATGCCATTTGGCGCCATCGAGTTCAACCAGATGAGCGGCCGCGCCGGCCGAGACGGCAAGTCCGCCACCATCCACCTGCTCTTTGGCTCGCGTGACGCCCGCGTCAACGAGCGCATCCTCTCCTCCTACGCTCCGGGCCGAGACGAGCTTGTGTGCCTGTGGCGTGCCCTGCGCGCCACCTCGGCGCGTGCCGCCAACGCGGGCGAGGACACCATCGGCCTCACCAACGCCGAGCTGCTCGACGTCTGTCTGCAGGTGACGCCCTCCACCACCCTGGAGGAGCGCTCGGTGTCCGCGGGCATCGCGATCTTCGCGGAGCTGGGCTTCCTTGCCGTCGAGGGCTTCGGCACCACGCGGCGCATCCGCATGGCCGCCTCGCCCGACCACATGGACCTCGACAGCTCCATCAGATACCTTGAGGGAAAGCGCTCCGGTGAGGAGTTTGGGCGCTTCTTCAACTGGGCGCTCTCGGCCACGGCTGACGAGCTGCTCGCACACATCAATCGCCCCATCGTTCCCAGCACCGGGACGCGGGCGAGAAGCGAGGGGGGAGTGACGCATGGCTGAGACGAAGCATGTTCAGGCGCCGCCCGAAGGCGCCCCCGAGATCGGTGCCGACGACTATCCGCTGCTGAGGAAGACCTGCACGCGCTACCTATCGCCCGAGGGCATGGCCAAGGTCGACGAGGCCTACCGCTTCGCGGCGCAGTTCCACCGCGACCAGAAGCGCCGCAGCGGCGAGCCCTACATCAACCACCCCGTCGAGGTGGCCCTCATCCTCGCGCACGACCTGCACATGGACGAGGACGTCATCTGCGCGGCGCTGCTTCACGACACGGTCGAGGACACGCCCGCCACGCTCTCCGACCTCTCGGAGCTCTTTGGCGAGACGGTCGCCGAGCTCGTCGACGGCGTCACCAAGCTCACCTCGATCGAGGTCGATTCGATGGACGCCAAGCAGGCGCTGAACCTGCGCAAGATGTTCCTCGCCATGAGCCGTGACATCCGCGTCGTCATCATCAAGCTCGCCGACCGCCTGCACAACATGCGCACGCTCGCGGCGCTGCCGCCCGACCGCCGCACGTTCAAGGCCCACGAGACGATGGACGTCTACGCCCCGCTCGCAGACCGCCTCGGCATCTCCTCGATCAAGTGGGAGCTCGAGGACCTCGCCTTCTTCTACCTCGAGCCCGAGGAGTACCAGCGCATCGCGCGCATGGTCCAGGACTCGCGTGACCAGCGCGAGCGCGACACCGAGGAGGCCATCAAGACCCTGACCGACGAGCTGCGTCGCGTGGGCCTGGGAGACTTCCAGATCACGGGCCGCCCCAAGCACCTGTGGAGCATCTACCTCAAGATGAAGCGCAAGGGCAAGGAGTTCTCCGACATCTACGACCTCATCGCCTTGCGCGCCATCCTGCAGAGCGTGGGAGACTGCTACTCGGCCCTGGGCGCCGTCCACTCGCTGTGGCACCCGCTGCCGGGCCGCTTCAAGGACTACATCGCCACGCCCAAGCCCAACGGCTATCAGTCGCTGCACACGACGGTCGTGGGCCCCGAGGCACGCCCCATCGAGATTCAGCTGCGCACCGTCGAGATGCACGAGCAGGCCGAGTACGGTATTGCCGCCCACTGGCTCTACAAGCGCTCGGGCAACTCGCGCGGTGACATGACGGGCGACGACAAGAGCGTCGACAAGCAGATCTCTTGGATCCGCCGCAGCCTCGACTGGACGGTCGAGGGCGACATGGAGAATCCGCACGAGTTCCTCGAGGACCTGCGTGTCGACCTGTTTGGCGACGAGATCTTCGTCTTCACCCCCAAGGGCGAGGTCATGAACCTGCGCGCGGGCTCGACGCCGCTCGACTTCGCCTACGCCGTCCACACCGAGGTGGGCAATCACTGCGTGGGCGCCAAGGTCAACGGCTCGGTGGTCTCGCTCACCAAGCCGCTCGCCACGGGCGACCGCATCGAGATTCTCACCAACAAGAACTCCAAGCCCAGCCGCGACTGGATGAACATCGTCGTGACGCCCTCGGCGCGCTCGAAGATCCGCAAGTACTTTGCGGCCTCCACCAAGTCCGACGACGCCGAGGCGGGGCGCGGCGAGCTCGCCCGCGAGCTGCGCAAGCGTGGCTACGGCATCTCGACGCCCCGCTCGACCAAGGCACTCGCGCGCGTGAGCGAGTCGCTGTCGTTCAAGGAGACCGACGACATGCTCGCCGCGATCGCGAACGGCAAGCTCACCGCCAAGTCGATCGCCAACAAGGTGCAGGCCATCCTCGAGGAGGGGTCGCCTGCCGAGATGCTCGCGGCCCAGCAGCGCGCCAACGCCGAGGCAAACGCCGCCCGCGAGGAGTTCTTCGAGACGGCCGCCACGCCTATGAGCGCACCGCGCCCCTCGCGGGCACGGGCCGCCGACAAGCGCCGCCGCGCCAGCTGCGGCGTCATTGCCAAGGGCGACTCCGACCTTCTCGTCCACCTCGCGCACTGCTGCAACCCGGTGGCCGGCGACGACATCGTGGGTTTCATCACCCGCGGGCGCGGTGTGTCGGTGCACCGCTCCAGCTGCCCCAACGTCAAGGGCCTCATGGCGCACCCCGAGCGCATGATCGAGGTCGAGTGGGACGCCTCGGGCGCCACGCAGTTCCAGGTCGAGATCATGGTCGAGGCTACGGACCGCATGGGCCTGCTCAAGGACGTCACGATCGCCGTGGGCGACGCGGGCGGCAACATCCTGTCGGCCGCCACCAACACGAGCCCCCGGGGCGTCGCCAAGCTGCGCTTCCTCATCGCGATCAGCGACGCGACCCTGCTCGACACGCTGCTCGCCACCGTGGGTCGCGTGCCGAGCGTCTACGACGCGCGCCGCATCATGCCCGGCGAGGGCGCAAACTCGATTCACGGGAGGTAGCGATGAGCCGCTTCTGGGACAAGGGCACCGTGTCGTTCGACGACGTGCCGGCCATGGCTGACGGCACGCTCGAGCTGAGGCGCTTCGAGGTGTCTCCCTTCTCGACCAACTGCTACGCCGCGGTCTGCGCGGGCAAGGCCCTGGTCATCGACCCGGGCGCGGCGGGCGCGCGCATCGCGTCTGCGCTCGACGGCGTCAAGGTTTCCCTCGTGGCGGCGACGCATGGCCACGCAGACCACGTGGGTGGCGTGGCGGCCCTCGTGGCGGCCACGGGCGCCCCATTCGCCATTAGCGCCGAGGACGCCGAGCTTGCCCAGGTGGCGCGCAGCGCGCACGCGTTTGGCATCGAGTATGACGACGACGCGCCCGCGCCCAGCCAGCTGCTCGCCGCGGGCGACGTCATCGGGGTGGGCGAGGCCCGCTTTGAGGTCGTGCCCACGCCCGGCCACACGCCGGGCGGCGTCTGCCTCGTTGGGCGCGACGCCGCGGCGGGGCTCGCCTTCGTGGGCGACACCCTGTTTGCCGGAAGCGCCGGCCGCACCGACCTTCCCGGCGGCTCGACGCCCACCCTCATGAGGTCGCTGCGCCTGCTGGCCACGACTATTCCCGCATCCACGCACCTGCTCTGCGGCCACGGCGACGACACGACGATGTCCTGGGAGCTCGCCACCAACCCCTACCTGCGGTAGCGGGGCACCTCGGCGAGCACCCGCCATTACGCGTCTCTCGCCATTCGGCACCCGCTTTTACGCGCTAGGAGGCTTCCGAGCGCGTAAAAGCGGGTGCCGAATGCTGTGACGCGTAGATTTAGGTGCTCGGCGAGACGGTTGCTTGGCGGCTGAGAGCGAGGCTGTGCGACACGTAATCTGTGGCTTACAGGCCTAGGGGCACAAAAAAGACCCGGACGGCAGGTTGGCTGCGTCCGGGCCTTCTCCTATGCGTGGTGCCCGAGGCGAGGGTCGAACTCGCACGGGTTTCCCCAGAGGTTTTTGAGACCTCCGTGTCTGCCATTCCACCACTCGGGCGATTGAGGTGGCCGCGCGCGGTCCCACAATGAATCGAAGTATAGCGAAAGTGGCGCCCCCAGAATGGGCGCAAACGTGTAAGTATGCCCCAAAATGCGGAGACCTTACGAATTTACCTGCGGTTATTCAAAAATTTGGTGCTAATCTTATACCAGTGTGAAAAGTGAGTAGTGCCCGCTCCCAAGCGACGTGGCCATAGCGGAGGTAGCGATGTTTTCCATTGGTGAGCGTGTCATGCATCCTGGTCAGGGCCTGTGCACCGTCGTGGGCTTTGAGGACTCTCCCTCTCCGATGCTCATCCTCGAGACCGGCAGCGGCCGTGGTGCCGCGCGTCTCATGTACCCCGCCGCCCAGGCCGAGAAGAACCTGCACCCGCCCGTGAGCCGCGACGAGGCGCTCGCCGCCATTGACGGCTATGGCGACCTTACGTGCGATCCCTTCTCCGACCGCAACTCGGGCCTCGAGGAGAAGCACTTCAAGCAGCGCCTCAAGCTCGGCATCCCCGAGAGCCTGCGCGTCACCAAGACGATGCTCGAGCGCATCGCCGCCGCGGAGGCCTGCTCCAAGAAGCCCAGCTCCTACCTTGCCCGCGTCCTGCGCGACGCCCGCGAGCGCTCCCTCGAGGAGCTCGCCTGCGCCCTCGACACGACGCCCGAGGAGGTCGAGGGCATGTTCGAGGAGCGTGGCCACGCCCTCGAGGAGCAGGCGTAAATTTTTATTAGCCAAGATGAAGCGCCGCACCCGTTTTGAAAACGAGTGCGGCGCTATTTTGTTGCCGCTTGTTATTATTGGCCCTCTTCTCCGGTCTTTTCTGCATAGAGCTTAAACAAGTGAGCGACGATTTTCTCTTCGTCTCCGTTGAAGTCCACGCCATAGGCAGCCTCAACCGCTGCATCGAGTTCCGCGTGAGCCATCCTAAGTCCTTTTGGCATAAAGCTCGGATCATATAGATCGGCAAGCGTGGCGTTCGCATTGTTTTCCCGCTCAGAAAGAATTCTTGCGGAGGCGGAACTGATATCTCGTATGGCCTGTGCGGTCGTAGACCCAGAACTCGGCGAAGTTGCAGGCAATGATGTAGCGTGGCTGCTGCGAGAGCGGCATTCCCTGCGCATAGGCCAGTCCCTGCTGGGCGGGCGTTACCTTGCGGCCCTGCCTCGTCTCTACCTTGGAGAGATCGATTCCAAGCGACTTCTGCTCGACGAGGGTCTTGGCCGAGGGAATGAGGACGTCGATGTAGCCCTCGTGCGTGCTCGCCGCCGTGGAGACGGGCTTCTCGAACTCCAGGCGAGAGACGGCGTCATCAAGCCCCAGGACATGCTGAAAGAGATCGATCCAGAAGAGCTGCGTGTCTTGGTTCTCGTTGCCCCTGTTGGCCCATTTGCGGGAAAAGGCTACTGCATCAGATTTAATGCCTGGCATATCTGCATCTCTCGCATGTCGCGTACACCAGGTTGATTGTACGGGTATTGCGGGACAGTAAGTCTGCGAGAGTGCTGATGCCGTACCTAGCCGCGCTTGACGATCCTCGAGACGAAGAAGCCCTCGTAGAGCCTGCTGGGGCACACCGTGAGAGTGCCGGCAAGGCGCGTGGGCAGCACGGTGGGCGTAAGGTCGCCCGCGTCTGTCAGGCCACCCACCTCGACGCTCGCGAGCTCGCAGTCGCCGTGACGCGAGAGCGCCCACTCCACGACGTCCTCGTTCTCGCGCGCGAGGATCGAACAGGTGGAGTAGACGAGCGCGCCGCCGGGCTTCAGCACCTCGAGGCCCTTGTCGAGAAGTGCGCGTTGCGAGCGCTCCACGCGGTCCGCGAGCTCGGGCGTGAGGTAGCGCGCGGCGTGGTCGTCGTGCGTACGCACCGTGCCAGAGCCCGTGCAGGGCGCGTCGAGCAGCACCTGGTCAAAGGCAAACCACGAGTCGAGCCTGCGCGCGTCGCAGCGCATGACCTGCACGTTGGTGGCGCCCAGCTTTTCGAGGTTGTGCTCGAGCTTCTCGGCACGCGGGGCGGAGAGCTCGCAGGCCGTGATGCGCGCCGCCCGCACGCCCGGCGCGGCGGGGGCCAGGGCCGCCATCTGGCTCGTCTTGCCGCCGGGGGCCGCGCACATGTCGAGCACGTCGGCGCCCGGGGCGGGGGAGAGCGCAAGCGGCGGCAGCATCGAGGAGAGGCTCTGGAGGTAGAGCTCGCCCGCCTGGTAGGCGTCGAGGGGCCAGACGTCTCGCTCGACGGTGCCCTCCCCCAGCACGAAGGCGTCTGCGTACCACGGCACACGAGCGTAGCCGATGCCCGTCTCGTCGAGTGCCGCCGCGACCCTCTCGGCATCCGAGCGAAGCGTGTTAGCACGCAGGGTCACGGGGCGCGCCTCGCCCCAACCCGTTATGATGGTGTCCGCAAGCTCGGCGCGCTCGCGGCGCACGGCCTCGACGAGGTGGAGGGGCAGGCCCGTGGCCTCGTCGAGCTCCTGCGGCTTGGCGGGCGCCTGCTCGCCCCGCGCACGATTGGCGCGGCCCTGGCCGTTCGTGTGTCTCTTGTGCATGCGTTGTCTGGGACTCATATTTCTCCTTGCGCGTATGTTTGCTGAGTGCAATACTATCAATTCGTGTGGCCGCAAGGCTGCATCGTGAAGCGGGTCAGAGGTTGTGACCCCACCTGAACGGCGCCCCAGGGCAGCTGTCTGGTAGGAATAGGGATATAGGTCGCCAATGCGGCGGCGTTTACCTGAATCTTGCCGGAGCTGTGCTAAGCGCAGCTCCGGTTTTTCGTTGCGGGCCGACGAGGCCCGCGGCGGTTTGCGGCACGGGACAGCCGGTCTCGCGCCACACGTGCGGCGAGGCGCCCGGGAGGGTGCGCCGCAAGGAAGGGAAGGTGTGTAAGATAGCCAAGTCCGAAGGTCCCCGTATCAACGGGGAGATCACCGCTCGCTCCTGCCGTCTGATTGGCGTCGACGGTTCCCAGCTCGGCCTGTTTGGTGTCCGCGATGCCCTGCGCATCGCCTCCGAGCAGGGTCTCGACCTCGTCGAGATCGCCCCGAACGCCGAGCCGCCCGTCTGCAAGGTCATGGACTACGGCAAGTACAAGTACGAGCAGGCGATCAAGGCCAAGCAGGCTCGCAAGAACCAGGCCAAGGTCGAGATCAAGGAGATGAAGTTCCGTCCCAAGATCGACACCGGCGACTACGAGACCAAGAAGGGTCACGTCATGCGCTTCCTCAAGAAGGGCGCGCGCGTCAAGGTGACCATCATGTTCCGTGGTCGTGAGATGGCCCACCCCGAGCAGGGTCTCAATGTGCTCGAGCGCCTGGCCGCCGACCTCAAGCCCTACGCTACGGTTGAGAGCCAGCCGAAGATGGAGGGTCGCAACATGCACATGCTCGTCGCGCCTATCAAGGGCGCCTTCGACGAGAAGGCCCCCGAGGCGAGCGATAAGGATAAGAAGGAGAACTAGCATGCCTAAGATGAAGACGCACAAGGGTACGGCCAAGCGTTTCCGCCGCACCGGCACCGGCAAGATCATGCGCGCCAAGGCTTTCAAGAGCCACATCCTCACCAAGAAGTCCCAGAAGCGCATCCGTGGCTTCCGCAAGGAGACCGAGCTCGCCCCGGCCGACGTCAAGGTCGTTTCGTCCCGCATGGGCAAGTAGCGCGCCCGCGCCTGTCCGCATTTTTTCACTAGGAGTTGATCTAACATGGCACGAGTCAAGCGCGCCGTTGCTGGCCGTAAGAAGCGTCAGACCCTCAAGGAGCTCTCGAAGGGCTACTACGGCACTTCCTCCCGCACCTTCCGTGGTATGAAGGAGCAGGTCCAGCACTCCCTGCAGTACCAGTACCGCGACCGCCGCAACAAGAAGCGCGACGTCCGTCGTCTCTGGATTCAGCGCATCAACGCTGCCGCCCGCATGAACGACATGAGCTACTCCACGTTCATGCACGGCCTGAAGCTCGCCGGCGTCGAGCTCGACCGTAAGGTCCTCTCGCAGATCGCCTACGAGGACGAGGCCGCGTTCGCCGCTCTGGCCGAGGTCGCCAAGAAGGCCATCGCCGACGCCGAGTAAGCGTCACCCTTAGCTCTAACGAGGCCCGTGCGCGCAAGCGTGCGGGCCTTTTTGTGTCGGCATGGCAGCTGACGCGTATGTGGGCGTGATTCGCGTGCCGGTGGAGCTTGTCGGGGCAGCCGTGCGCCTAGTTTGGCAGGGCAATCGCGTGCGTGATGCGACTAAAACGCGCCCTTAGGTTGCCGTGTCTGTTGCGTTGCGCACGCGGCATTGGGCGCGCGTTGGGCTATTGAGCCACGTGCCTGACGCGACTAAAGCGCGCCCCTGGTACTTCGATATTCTCGCAATAGGCCTGCTCCGCGCTGGCTGGGCGAGAACGGCACGCCGGACAAATGAAGCGATTCTCGCCGAGAGGGGCCCCGCAGCTACTTCTCGTCGTCGTGGTGGAGAAGGCGCTCCACGAAGTCCTCGCGGCGCTCCTCGGCGTGCTCCTCGATGCGGGCCTGCTCCACGGCAAAGGCCGGGTCGTCGGGCGACACGAGCTCGTCCTCGCCGCTCTTGGGGTTGTAGTGGTGCAGCAGCACCGGGTCGAACAGGTGCAGGTGCGCCGCGAAGGCAAAAGAGGCGCCAATGAGCAGACAGAAGACGACGATGCGCGGTGCCACCTCGATCTGCGTCATGATGATGGCGCCCATGCTGAGCATCGCCGTCCACAGGTACATGAGCACGACGGCCTGGCGCTGGTTGTAGCCGTCCTGGATGAGCCTGTGGTGGATATGGCCCTTGTCGGCCTGGCCCACGCTCACGTGGGCGCGCTTCCTGCGGATGATGGCCGAGAACGTGTCGACGATGGGCACGAACGAGATGACGAGCGGCACGATGAGGGTCGTGAGGCCCGCCACGCGCGTGACGTTGAGCAGCGAGACGGTGCCCAGGGCAAAGCCCAGCAGGAGCGACCCCGAGTCTCCGAGGAAGATCGACGCCGGGTTGAAGTTGTAGCGAAGGAAGCCCAGCGTGGCGCCGGCGAGCGAGATGGCGATGGCAGCGGAGTCGAGCCTGTTGGAGAGCGCAGCCATGTAGAACAGCGTGCAGCTCGAGATGAACGTGATGCCCGAGGCCAGGCCGTCCAGGCCGTCGATGAGGTTGATGATGTTCACGTAGGCCACGAGATAGGCCACCGTGATGGGGTAGGCGAGCCAGCCAAGCACGATCTCGCCGTGGCCGAACGGGTTCATGATGACGCCTACGGTGAGGCCCGAGCACACCGCGATGACGGCGGCGAGCACCTGGCCGGCGAGCTTGGCGAGGGGCTTGAGCTGCAGGACGTCGTCGATGGCGCCGGTGATGAAGATCACGAGGAACGACACGCCCAGCAGAGGGTAGTCGACGGTCGAGAAGCGCCAGGGGGTAAGGACCAGCGGCCATCCGAGGTACCTGGTGCCGAGGTACTGCACCAGGACCGCCGCTGCCAGCGCCAGGAAGATCGCGATGCCGCCCATGCGGGGGATGGCGACCTTGTTGATGCGGCGCTTAGAGGGCTTGTCAACGGCGCCAAGGCGAGTGGCGATCTTTCGGGCGAGGGGCGTGGCGACGAGCGTCACGACAAGTGCCGTAAGGAACAGCAGGGCACAGGGAATCCACCATCTCGTCACCAAAACGTTGCAGCCTTTCGCCCGATGGCGCGCGGGCGTCTCGGGGTCATCCAATAGATACAAGTAAATTCATGATACCAGCTTGAAGTGCAGCTCACGCGGCTGGTTTTGTGGGGAGCGCGCATGTCAAGACTGGAACCGACGAATGGCTTGGGTATAGTGGAGGTGTCAGCTCCCCGCAGGGCAAACTGGGTGAACCGACAAGCGTTTCCTGGGAGCCCATATACCGAGCTCAGTACAGGCATCCTCCGTTTGGGGGAAGCTGGAACAGCCGGCGAGGGCACCCACCTTTTGAGAGGTGGGTTCATTATCGCACCTGCGGGGGGCGACGTTATCGTCTGCCCAAGCGCCCATCCGGGCGCTTTTTTGTTGCCGAGCGAGCGGTCGCGCGGCGTGATGCTAGGCCGAGCAATTTCATCTCGCTCGTCTGCCCTCTGCTTCGCTCACTCATGTCTCACTCTTCAGCCCCGTTGCGCCGCTCGCCCACAGCCCACCCTTCAGACCCGTTGCGCCGCTCGCCCACAGCCCACGTCTCACTCTTCCGCCCCCGCTTCGCTTATCCACAAAATCCTAGGAAAATGGCGACAAGTGCTATTAACGGATAGCGATAAAGGCGTTTTCCTAGGATTTTGTGTTGGGGGGGGGAGACCACGGGCGCGCTCCTCTCGTTCCCCTTGCCCCAAAAGTTCTCGATTGACACGGGCGCGGGGCACGGTACAATTACCTACGCGCAAACGCGCCTGGGGACGTAGCTCAGCTGGGAGAGCGCTGCCGTCGCATGGCAGAGGCCGAGGGTTCGATTCCCTTCGTCTCCACCAGGAATTGCCGAGCGGGCCACACTGTGGTCCGCTCTTTTTGTATCGAGACGTCGCGTCCGCGCCGCATGCGGGTCCGCGACGTTGGCCGGCGGGGGAGGCAACCATGGAAGACGTGAAGCAAGGCGGGCCTGCCTCGCCCAACTCCGCGAGGGAAGCGGCTGGGGAGACCGTGTTGGCATGCGGACCCATCACAGCCCCGGCCCCCAAGGAGTACGAGCGCTGCGAGCTGTGCCCGCGCGCCTGCGGGGCCGCCCGTGCCGCCGGCGCGCGCGGTGCCTGCGGCGCCACCGCGACCCTGCGCGTGGCCCGCGCGGCGCTGCACTTCTGGGAGGAGCCGCCCATCTCGGGCGAGGCGGGGTCGGGAGCCATCTTCTTCTCGTCGTGTACCCTGCGCTGCGTCTTTTGCCAGAATGCCGAGATAAGCAGCGGCAACTTTGGCCACGACGTCACGGTGGCGCGCCTCGCCCAGATGATGCTCGAGCTGCAGGGCCAGGGCGCCCTCAACATCAACCTCGTGACGCCCGGCCACTTTGCCCCGCAGGTCGTCGACGCCGCCCTGCGCGCGCGTGCGGCGGGCCTCGCCATCCCCATCGTGTGCAACACGGGCGGATACGAGACACCCCAGACCGTGCGCCTGCTCTCGCGGGTGGTTGACATCTGGCTCACCGACTTCAAGTACGCGAGCGGCCCGCTCGCCGCCCGGCTCTCGCGCGCCCGAGACTACCCCGAGGTCGCGGCGGCCGCCCTTGTCGAGATGCTCGCCTCGGTGCGCGCTCATGGAGGCCCCACCAACGCGGAGGATGGCCACATGCTGCGCGGCACCATCGTGCGCCACCTCGTCCTGCCCGGTCACGTCGACGACTCGATGGCCGTGCTCGACCGCGTGTGGGAGCTCGCCGGCAACGAGGTCGACCTCTCGGTCATGAACCAGTACACGCCCAACGCCGCCTGCCGCGAGCGCGGGGGAGACCTCGCCCGCGCCGTGACCGACGAGGAGTACGAGGCCGTGCTCGACCATGCCGACGACCTGGGCTTCGAGCGCATGTGGTGGCAGCAGGGCGGCACGGTCTCCGAGAGCTTCGTCCCCGCCTTCGATGCCACCGGCGTCGACGGCCCCGAGCTCGCCGCGCCCGCGGGTGACTAGCGACCGCGCATAACGGCTAGACTAGGGGACGGTTCTTCAAGCCCCGCGTGGGCCCAACGTGAGGAGTAGAGATGGCAGACGCACCGCTTACCGACGAGGAGCGCGCGGAGCTCGAGCGCCTTCGCGCCGAGAAGGCCGCCCGCGAGCAGGCCGCCCGCAACGCCGCCCAGAAGGCCGAGCTCGAGAGCCTGCGCGCCGAGCAGGCCGAAGCCGAGCAGATGGCCCGCGACGCCGAGAGGCGCGAGCGTGCCCGCGAGTACATGGAGCCCGACGAGGACCTCAAGATGCCGCTGGGCCAGAAGCTCGTGCTGCTCGTCCTGGCCATCATCGTCGCCGTGTTCGTGATGAGCTTCGTGGGCGGTGGCCTCATCTCCGGCTAGCGCGCCGCCGGCAGCTTCGAACCAATCCACAAGGAGGGTGCGCAATGTCGCTCACTGATGTCACCAAGCCCACCGACGTCTCGCTCAACACGGACCTCTACGAGCTCACGATGGCCCAGGGGTTCTGGGAGAACGACCTCATGGACGCCGAGGCCTGCTTCACGGTCTTCTTCCGTGACGCCCCGTTCGACGGCGGCTATGCCGTCGCCTGCGGCACCGGCCAGATCGCCGACCTCGTCGAGAACTTCCGTTACACCGACGAGGACATCGCCTACCTGGGGTCGCTCTCGGCCCCCGGCGGCGGCGCAATGTTCAAGCCGGCCTTCCTCGAGTGGCTGCGCACCTTCGCCATGGACGTCGACGTGTGGGCGGTGCCCGAGGGCCAGGTCGTCTTCCCCCGCGAGCCCATCGTGCGCGTCCAGGGACCCATGGCCGCCTGCCAGCTCATCGAGACGGCCCTGCTCAACCTTGTGAACTTCCAGACGCTCGTGGCCACAAAGACGGCCCGCGTGGTCCAGGCGGCCGAGGGCCACGCCGTCTCCGACTTTGGCCTGCGTCGCGCCCAGGGCCCCGACGGCGGCCTTGCCGTGGCGCGCGCGTCCTACGTGGGCGGCGCGAGCTCGACCTCGAACTGCCTGGCCGGCAAGATCTACGGCATCCCGGTGTTTGGCACCCACGCCCACTCCTGGGTCATGGCCTTTCCCGCAGAGATCGACGCCTTCCGTGCCTTCGCCCGCTCGATGCCCAAGAACTGCGTGCTGCTCGTCGACACCTACGACGTGCACCAGGGCATCGCCAACGCCGTGACGGTCGCCAAGGAGATGGAGGCTGCCGGCGAGCGCCTCGCCGCGGTGCGCATCGACTCGGGCGACCTCGCCAAGCTCTCCAAGTACGCCCGCCGCGCCTTCGACGAGGCCGGCCTTCCCTACGTCAAGGTGAGCGCCAGCAACGACCTCGACGAGTACACCATCCAGTCGCTCTTTGCCCAAGGTGCGCCCATTGACTCGTTTGGCGTGGGCACCAAGCTCGCCACGTGCGACCCGCAGCCGTCCCTCGGCGGCGTCTACAAGCTCTCGGCCGTGCGCAAGGCTGGCGAGAGCGCGTGGCGCCCCACGATGAAGCTCTCCGAGGTCGCCTACAAGCGCACCATTCCGGGCGTGCAGCAGGTGGCGCGCTTCTATGACGAGGCGGGCTGCCCGGTGGGCGACGTCATCTACGACGAGACCCTCGACGCGCCCACGCTCGCGGACGCCTCCTGCGTCACCGACTCCGAGACGAGCTACGACTTCACGGGGCTTACGCATCACGACCTGCTCGTCAAGATGGTCGAGCATGGCAGGCGCGCCGGCGACCCCGACGAACTCGAGGCCGCCAAGCGACGCTGCAAGGACGCGCTCATGCACCTCGACCCGGCCGTGCGCCGCTTCCTCAACCCCCAGGTCTACCCGGTGGGCGTCGAGCGCAACCTGGCCGAGCTGCGCGCTCGCCTCGTGCGTGAGGAGCGCGCTGCCCAGCGCTAGCGTGTGCCTCGCGTGGCGCGCCCCGGCCCAGGCCGTGCGCGCGTGCGCTTTTTGCTAAACTCAATCAGTCCGCGTCAAGCGGCGTACCTGCAATTTTCGCGGCCCCCACGCGGGGGTCGCTTCGTGTCGGAGGGATGCATCGTGGTCGAGACGATCGAGAAGTTGGTTCGGGCGGCAGTCGAGGAGGCCCAGCGCGCGGGCGAGCTGCCCGAGTTCGAGGTCGCTGACCTTGGACTCGAGCGCCCGGCCGACTCCTCTCACGGCGACTGGACGAGCACCGTGGCGCTGCGCAGCGCCAAGCTCGCCCACAAGGCGCCCCGCGACATCGCCGCTGCCATCGCCAAGCACCTGCCCGAGGCCCCCGAGGTCGACCACGTCGAGGTCGCAGGTCCCGGCTTCGTGAACATCTACCTCTCCACCGCCGCCGGCAACGAGGTCTTCCGCACCGCGCGCGAGCAGGGCGCCGACTTTGGCCGCTGCAACCTGGGGCAGGGCCAGAAGGTCCAGGTCGAGTTCGTCTCGGCCAACCCGGTGGGCCCGCTGCACATTGGCCACGGCCGCTGGGCGGCCCTCGGCGACTCGCTCGCGCGCGTCCTCGAGCACGCCGGCTACGACGTCGAGCGCGAGTACTACGTCAACGACCACGGCAACCAGATGAACACGTTTGGCAACTCCGTGTCCGAGCGCTACCTGCAGCTGGCCGACATCATGGGCAGCCGCGGCCTCGACGCCCACGCCGCCCACGAGGCCCTCATCGCCGACTGGCGCGCCTTCGTCGAGGACGAAGCCGACGAGCACCCCGACTCCCACCCCTACATGGACGCCTTCAAGGCCAAGCTCGGCGCCGACTCTTACGGCGGGGACTACATCATCGACCTCGCCGCCCACTTCATGGAGGCCGACGGCACCCGCTGGGTCGAGGCCGACGCGTCCGAGCGCATGCTCTCCTTCCGCGAGCGCGGCTACAAGCTCATGCTCGACGATATCTCCCAGACCTGCTCCGACATGCGCACGAGCTTCGACGTCTGGTTCTCCGAGCGCTCCCTCTACGAGAAGGACGCGAGTGGCACGAGCGCCGTCGACCGCGCCTTTACCCGCCTGCGCGAGCAGGGCTACCTCTACGAGAAGGACGGCGCCCTGTGGTTCCGCTCGACCGACTTCGGTGACGACAAGGACCGCGTGCTCGTGAAGGCCGACGGCGCCTACACCTACTTCGCCTCCGACGTTGCCTACCACTGGAACAAGTACGAGCGCGTCGACCACGTCATCGACGTGTGGGGCGCCGACCACCACGGCTACATCGCCCGCGTGCGCGCCGCCACCGACGCCCTGGGCTACGAGGGCAAGTTCGAGGTCCTGCTCGGCCAGCTCGTGAACCTGCTGCGCGGTGGCCACCCGGTCAAGATGAGCAAGCGCAAGGGCACTATGGTCCCGCTGCGCGAGCTGCTCGACGAGGTTGGCGCCGACGCCACGCGCTTCACGCTCGTCTCCAAGAGCTCCAACCAGATGATCGACTTCGACATCGAGGCCGCCAAGCGCCAGGACAACTCCAACCCGGTTTACTACGTGCAGTACGCCCACGCCCGCATCTGCTCGATCCTGCGTCGCGCCGCCGGCGTCACGGCCGAGGAGGCCGCGCAGCTGGGCATGGATGAGGTTGCCTCCCGCGCCGTTCCCCTCGACTGCGACCTGTCGGTGCTCGCCGACCCCACCGAGGCCGCCCTTGCCCGCAAGCTGGGCGAGTTCGGCGAGCTCGTCGAAGGCTGCGCCCGTGACCGCGCGCCGTTCCGCCTGACGCACTACGCCCAGGAGCTCGCGGCCGCCTTCCACGGTTTCTACACCGCCTGCCAGGTGCTCTCGAGCGAGGGCCGTCCGGTCGACCCGGCGCTGTCCCAGGCCCGTCTCGCCGCCTGCGACGCCACCCGTCGTGTGCTTGCGCTCACCCTCTCGCTCATCGGCGTCTCGGCGCCCGAGCGCATGTAGCGTTCATACACAACCGATCCTGATGGGCCCCGTCGCGTGCAGCTGCGGGGCCCATCTATGCGAAAAAGAATTCTTCTAATCCCTTAATTTATTGCGATACTTCCCCCAATTAGGGGTATGCTAAAGACTGGTTACGAGGATTACTCGGGGGTCTTTTTCGTGAAGGTGTGTGAGTATCTGTCTGTCCGTAGGGCCTATGGACTTGTGCGTCAGACCACGCCTGCTACCAGCCGCGTTACCTTTGACGAGCTGGGAATACTGTGCCACCTGGCAAACGTGAACGGCCCTCTGCGCACGTCGCAGATAGCCGAGTACCAGGGCGTTTTGCGCCCCACGATGACGCACAGGACGGGCCACTTGGCCGAGCTCGCGCTCATCGAGCGCAAGCCCGGTGAGCGCGACAGGCGAAACGTCTACTGCCACCTGTCCTCGACGGGCGTCGTGGCCATCCGCCGCATGGTGGCCGACGTCTGTCGCAACATCAAGACCGACATGCCGCTGGGCCGCTGCACCGACGAGCGCATGATGCGCATCATCGACGGCGCCGCGCAGATTTCGTTCTCCTCGGCAGACCTCGTCCTTATGCAACTTGCCTTCTGCAGCGACGATGGCGACGGCCTGGGCTCGGTGGGCGGGCTCGTCGACGGCCTGGGCTTGCTGCAGCCCACCGTCTCGATGGCTGTCTCGTCGCTCAAGCGCGCCGGCTACATCGAGCGCGGCGACACCCCGGGCCAGGCGGCCCTCTCGATTGCGATTACCGAGTCTGGCCGAGCCCGTGCCGAGAAGCTCGTGGCGCAGGTTGCGGAGTTTAGGCCCGCTCGTGCTCGCGCGCGCAAATCTTCCGTGCTATAGTCTGCCGTGTCGGGCTTCTTGCCCACGCCGCCCCTGGCGGCCATTCCCACGTTCCCCAGCTTGTCTTGCATTCCACACCTCGCGCTGTCGCGCGTCGCGGGCTGCGAGCCTATGGGTTTTGCGCCCATGCTCGTCGCGTGCCGCGCGTCCACCTGCGTTGCGGGTAGGGCAGGGTCCGGGGAGGCGCCCCACGCGCCAGACACGAAGGATTCCCACACGTGACAGAAGATAAGAACGAGGCTGCCCAGCCGGCCAAACGCCGCCGCAGCCGCACGCGCAAGGTCGTCGACCAGCCCGAGGCCGTCTCGCAGCCCCAGGCCCCTTCCGCGCCCGCGGCAGACGCGCCCGCTCCCAAGCGCCGCAAGGCGCGCCAGCGCAAGGACGAGCAGCCCGCGCCCGAGCAGCACCAGGCGCAGCAGGCCCAG
>NZ_CATVTL010000007.1:0-83428 GCF_958346945.1 uncultured Parolsenella sp. | reverse complement strand
AAGGGCGGCATCCGCCGTCAGGGCTCCAAGCGCGGGTAACCTAGACCAACATCAAGAAACCTGCAAAAAGGGACTGTCCCTTTTGCAGGTTTCCTTTTGCAGCCATGCGGGGTTAGACGAGTTTGTCGTAGACCTCGGATTTTGGGATGCCAAACTGCTTGGCCAGGCGCTTTGCCAGAGCACTCTTGGGCTCCCCCACCGCCAGCCCCTCGGCAATGGCCTCCTCGATGGTGGCCGGGCCGCTCGCCGCGGCCGCTCGCAGCCCCTCGAGCTCGGCCTCACTAGGCCCCTCGACCACGATCACGCACTCGCCACGCACCTCGCCACGCTCGCGGATGCGCTCGGCAAGCGCGCCGGAGACGTCGCGCACGCACTCCTCGTGAAGCTTCGTGAGCTCGCGCACGAGCGCCACGCGGCGCGCCGGAAAGGCCTCGGCAAGCGAGTCGAGCGTGGCGACCACGCGGCGCGGGCTCTCGTAGAACACGAGCGCGCCGGGAATCGCGGCGAGCTCGGCCAGCCGTCGCGCACGCCCGCCGGCCTTTCTCGGCAGAAAGCCCTCGAAGAAGAAGTGCTCCATGCCCAGACCAGACGCCACGAGGGCGCACGTCACGGCGCTGGGTCCAGGAATCACCTCAATGGGCAAGCCCTCGTCGAGCGCGGCATCGACCAGCCTCTGGCCGGGATCGGAGACGCCCGGCATGCCCGCGTCGCTCACGAACGCAATGCGCGCGCCGGCCGCCACGCGGCCCAGCACGCTCTCGACGCGGCTCGCGATGACGTTCTCGTCGCAGCGCTCGAGCGGCACGCGAATCTCGAAGCGCGCCAACAACTTCGAGGTCACGCGCGTGTCCTCGCACAAGACCACGTCTGCGCCGCGCAAGGTGTCGAGCACACGGGGGCTCGCGTCCGACAGATTGCCGATGGGCGTGCCCACCAGGCTCAGCATGCCGCCACCATCCCTTCGCACGGCACCGGCACCCGTCTCCACCTGCTGCTCGTTGGTCTCCACGCACTCCCCCATCGCTAGTCGAACATCCCCGTCTCAAAGCTCGAGAGCGCCACGCGCGCATCCCAGCTCGAGAGCCTCGCCTCGGTCTTCCACGTCTGGAAGAACCAGCCGGCGCCTCCCGCGAAGGCACCCATCTGCCCGGCTGCGTAGACGCGCTCGAGCGCGATGCGCCCTTCCGGCGTCATGCCGGCGCTCGCGAGCGGCAGCGCGCTCGACCACTCGCCCACCATCACGGGTAGGCCGCTCCTGCGCGCACGGGCCAGGTAGTCGACAGACTCCTTGACCAGGCGCCTCACGCCGGCGGGGCCGGCCGCCCCCATGGCCTGGTCGTAGTGGTAGATGTGGCTGTCGAGCCATACGTTGACGTAGCGCGCGGGGCTCATGAACGCACGCCAGGCGTCGGGCAGGTAGGCGTCGTGCAGCACGAGCACGGGCCGCTCGCCCGCCGCCTCGCGCAGCACGTCGTAGGCATCGCGGTAGAAGTTGCGGATGAGGTGGGGCGGCACGCCCTCGACCAGCGACAGGCCCCGGCGGGCGCGTCCCCGCACCTCGTCGATGGGCTCGATGCCCAAAAAGCTCTCGCGGTCCGCGTAGCGGTCTGCGAGCGAGCCCACCACGTCGAGCATGGCCTGCCTGAAGGTACGCGTGTCGCCAAAGAAGCTCGAGGGCGAGGTGGGGTCCGCACCCGGCGCCACGGCGACGTCGAGCAGCACCGACACGCCCGCGGCCTCGGCCCAGTCCATCGCTGCGTCGACGTACTCGACGCAGCCCGAGGCGGGCCCGGGCATGGGGCCCTCGTCGCCCAGGACGAACCACGGCACCTGCAGGCGCACGGCGTCAAAGCCGCGCTGGGCGATGCGCGCAAAGTCGCCCTCGTCGATGAAGCTCGCGCGATGGCGTGCGAGAAGCGCATCGAAGCGCCCGGGCGCCATGGCGTCCGCGAGCTCCGCCTCGCTGAAGGCCCCGGTGCCCGAGAAGAGCGACGGCGTCACCCATGGCTCGAGCGCGAGCCAACCCGCGAGGTTCACACCATGGAGCACGCGAGCGGACTGCCCGGCGCGCCCCTCATGCTCAGACCTGTGCAGCAGCATGGCCTGGCCTCCCTACCGATACTCGACGCGTGCGATGCGCACGACCCAGTCGCTGCCGTAGGTGAAGCCGTTGGCGTCGACCGTGAGCGTGCCGCGCCCGCAGTCCTGCATGAACGGCACCTCGCCGCCGTCATCGAGCCAGCTGATGCGCGCGACCGGGCGCGTGGCTCCCGTGAACGAACGGAGGTTGGAGCCCTCGCCGCCCAGCGTCACGTTCTCGTTGCCCACGATGGCCAGGTCGTGCACGAACAGGTAGCTCACGCCGGCGTCGTCGAGTGCAAAGTCGCGGATGCCGCCGTTCGCCACGAGCGTGGCGCTGGGGCGCGCGGTGTGCACGGACGGCCCCGCCATCTTCATCCAGCGGCCAATGAGCCGCAGGTACTCGCGCTGCAGCGGCGCGATGGCACCGGTGGCCGTGGGGCCGATGTTCACGAGGGCGTTGGCGCCGGCGCGGCGGGCGTTGGCGATGGTCTCGATGAGCTCGCGCGGGCTCTTGTAGTCGAGGTCGTTCGCGGCGCAGCCCCAGTGCTTGTTCGTGGTGACCGAGACCTCGCCGGCGACGTACTTGCCGTCCGCCGGGCCGTGGTTGACCTCGCCGGAGATGCGGCGTTCGTAGGTCGTGACGTCGATCTCGGGGTCGATGATCTTGCCGCGGTTCTTGAGGCCGGTGTTGTTGATGATGATGGCCTCGGGCTGGTATCTGCGGATGGTCCCATAGAGCTCGGGGAGCTTCCAGTCCGCGTCCTTCTTGTTCCAGTTGCCGTCGAACCAGAATCCGCCCACCTCGCCGTAGTTGGTGCACAGGATCTCGACCGAGCGGCGCAGGTACTCGAGGTAGGCGTCGAAGTCCGTCTCGTAGAGCGGGCTGTGCCAGTCATAGGTGGCCATGTAGAAGAACGGCTTGATGCCACCCTCGTGGCAGGCGTCGACGAACTCGCGGATGAGGTCGCGGCCGGCCGCGCTGTGGGGCGCGTCGAAGTCGGACAGGCCACAGGTGTCGTAGAGGAAGAAGCCCTCGTGGTGCTTGGTCGTGAACGTGATGTAGCCCGCGCCCATCTCCTTGGCCGCGGCCACGAGGCCTGCCGCGTCGAAGTCCTCGGCCGTGAAGGTCTCCATCAGGCGCTCGTACTGCTCCTGGGGGCGCTCGTGGATGAACTCGGTCCACTCGCCACACGAGAGCTGCGAGTAGAGTCCCCAGTGAACGAACAGGCCAAGGCCCATGTCCTCGTAGTTCTTGATGCGCGCAAGCGGCTCGCTCATGTGCGTCTCCCATCGCGGGGCGGCGAGCCCCGACGTCGTGTTTGTCTCGGAAACCCGCCGCCCAAAGCGCCTGCGCACGCACAGGCGCACATGGAGCAAGGGTTAGGAGAGCTCCCTCATCCCATGGTACAGCTGCCAGTACTCGCCGTGGCTCGCGAGCAGCTCCTCGTGCGTGCCGCGCTCCACGATGCGCCCGTGCTCGAGCACCATGATGGCGTTGGCGTTTCTCACCGTGGAGAGGCGATGCGCGATGACGAAGACCGTGCGCCCCGCCATGAGCGCGTCCATGCCGCGCTCGATGAGGGCCTCGGTGCGCGTGTCGACCGAGCTCGTGGCCTCGTCGAGGATGAGCACCGCGGGGTTGGCCACGGCCGCGCGGGCAATGGCCAAAAGCTGGCGCTGGCCCGCCGAGAGGTTGGCGCCGTCGGCCGTCACGAGGGTGTCGTAGCCCTGCGGCAGGCGGCTGATGAAGCCATCGGCGTTGGCGGTGCGAGCCGCGGCGCGCACCTCCTCGTCGGTGGCGTCGAGCTTGCCAAAGCGGATGTTGTCGGCAACGGTGCCGCTAAAGAGGTGCGTGTCCTGCAGCACGATGCCCAGGCTGTGGCGCAGGCTCCTCTTGCCGATGTCGCGCACGTCGATGCCGTCGTAGGTGATCTGGCCCGCGCCCACCTCGTAGAAGCGGTTGATGAGGTTGGTGATCGTGGTCTTGCCCGCGCCGGTGGAGCCCACGAAGGCGATCTTCTGGCCCGGCTTGGCAAACAGCGACAGGTTCGCGAGCACGTCGTGACCCGGCTCGTAGCCAAAGGTCACGTCATGGAAACGCACGTCTCCCGCAAGGGGGCGCACCTCGCCATCGGGCAGCCTCCAGCCCCAGCCCGAGGCACCCGCCGCGGCGCGCTCGGGGCCCCGGGCGTCCTGCCCCAGGTGCACGAGCTCGACCTTGCCCTCGTCCACCTCGGACCTCTCGTCCATGGCGGAGAAGATGCGCTCGGCGCCGGCGAGCGCTCCCAAAAGGAAGTTGCCCAGCTGCGTCACCTGGTTGAAGGGCATGGCCGCCTGGCGAACGAACACGAGGTAGCTCGCGAGGCTGCCCATGTCGGTGAGGCCGGCCGCGGCCAGAAGCGAGCCCATCACGGCCACGATGGCGTAGTTGGTGTAGGTCATCGCCACGGTGATGGGCACCATCGTGGCGGCGTAGGTCTGGGCCGCGGTGCCCTGCTTTCGCAGGCGCTCGTTGCGCTCGCGAAAGCCAGCGAGGCTCTCGCGCTCGTGCGTGTAGGCGGCCACGACCTTCTGGCCCGCGCACATCTCCTGGATGTAGCCGTCGAGCTCGCCCAGGGTGCCCTGCATCTTCGAGAAGAACCGCGAGCTCTTGCGGCCCGCGACGCGCACATAGGCGATGAGGGCCACGTCGCACGCCACGGTCACGACGGAGAGGCGCCAGTCGAGGACGAACAGCAGCACCAGCGTGCCCACGGCCTGAATGGCCGCCTGGATGACGTTGGCGAAGCTGTTGTTGAGGGCCTCGGCCACGGTGTCGACGTCATTGGTGAACAGGCTCATGACGTCGCCCGTACGGGTGCGGTCAAAGAACGACACGGGCAGGGTCTGCAGGTGCGCAAACAGGTCGCGTCGGATGTCGGAAACCACGCGCTGGGCGGCGCGCACCATCGTCTGGGTATAGCCCAGGGCGCTCGCCGCGCCCGCGACGTAGATGACGGCCGCGAGTGCCACGCCCGCCCAGAAGCCGCCCACGTCACCCGCCGTGAGGCAGTTCACCACGGGCTTTATCATGTAGGTGCCGGCCAGCTGGCAGACGGCACACACGCTCGCGAGCACGCCCACCACGAGCAGCATGACGCGCGCGGCGCCCATGTAGTCGAGCAGGCGGCGCACCACGGCGCCCAGGTTGCGCGGCTTGGCAGATCCGCTCTTCGTTGTCATGACGGCCATTAGCGCTCATCCCCTTCCGCAACCTGAGTGCGATAGAGCTCCTGGTAGATGGGGTCGCTCGCGAGAAGCTCGGCGGGCGAGCCCACCGCATGCACCCGCCCGTTGTCGAGGATCACGACCTGGTCGGCGTCGGCCACGCTGGCCACGCGCTGCGCCACGATGACCTTCGTGACGTCCGCGAGCGCCGCAAGCCCCTCGCGGATGCGCGCGTCGGTCGCCATGTCGACGGCGCTCGTCGAGTCGTCGAGCACGAGCACCTTAGGTCTGCGCACGAGGGCGCGGGCGATGCACAGGCGCTGGCGCTGGCCGCCCGAGACGTTGCCGCCTCCCTGACCCAGATCCGCGTCGAGCCCGCCGATGCGGTCGAGGAACTCGTCGACGGCCGCCACGCGGCAAGCTTCGAGCAGCTCGGCGTCACAGGCGTTCGCACGGCCCCACAGCAGGTTCTCGCGCACCGTTCCCGAAAAGAGCACGCTCGTCTGCAGCACCACGCCCACGCTGCGACGCAATGCCCCGAGGTCGTAGTCGCGCACGTCGTGGCCACCCACGAGCACATGTCCATCGCTTGCGTCGTAGAGGCGCGCGAGCAGCTGCACGAGCGAGCTCTTGCCCGAGCCCGTGCCGCCCAGCACGCCCACGGTCGAGCCCGCGGGGACCGTGAGGCACACGTCGTGCAGCACGTCTTCCGCGGCGCTCGCGTTGTAGCGAAAGCTCACGTGGTCGAGCTCGATGGAGCCGTCCGGCACGGTGGCAATGGCGCGCGGGGGGCTCGCGATGGCGGGCTCCTCGCGCAGCACCTCGCCCACGCGCTGGACGCTCGTGAGGGCGCGCGTCATGAGGAGGAACACGTTGGAGATCATCATGAGCGAGTTGGTAATCTGCAGCACGTAGCTCATGAAGCCCGTGAGCTCGCCTACCTTGAGCTCGCCCGCGAGGATCATCGAGCCTCCCAGGGCGAGGATCAAGACGTCGGACGCGTACATCACCGTCTGGAACAGCGGCAGATTGAGCACCGCGAGCGAGAAGGTCTTGGTGGAGGTGGCGGCGAGCTTGTCGTTCACCGCGCCAAAGCGTCCCTCGACCCACTCGTCGCGCACGAAGGCCTTGACGGCGCGGATGGCCGTGACGCTCTCCTGCACGCTGTCGTTGAGGGCGTCCATGACGCGCTGCAGGGCCCCGTAGAGCGGCGCCACCTGGCGCACGATAATCACGAGCGCCGTGGCAAGCAGCGGCAGCATCACGAAGAAGACGCAGGCCAGGCGCAGCGACAGCAGGCTCGCGAGCACAAGCCCCGCCGTGAACATGACGGGCCCGCGCATCATGGGTCTAAAGCCGTTCATGAGCGCGTTCTGGATCACCGTGACGTCGGTGGTCATGCGCGTCACGAGCGACGAGGTGTCAAAGTGGTCGAGGTTCTCAAACGACAGGCGCTGCACCGCCTCGAACTGGGCATCGCGCAGGTTGGCGCCCAGGCCCATGGCCGCGCGGGCCGAGCAGCGCGAGAAGGCCATGCCAAAGCCCATGGCCACGACGCCGCAGGCGAGCATGAGCGCGCCGGTTGCCCAGACGTTGGAGAGGTCGTGCGCCACGATACCCTGGTCGATGAGGCCCGCGGTGAGAAACGGAATCATGAGCTCGAGGGTTCCCTCGAACACCATGCAGATGGCCGCGAGCACGAAGTCGCGCCGGTAGGGGCCCAGGTAGCGCAGAATCAGCTTGAGGTCGCTCATGCGCGCTCGCCTCCCCTCGCGCTGGCCAGGCGCGAGCTGCCGCAGGCGGCGTCGCGGCCGCGGCGGGCCGCCACGAGGTTCGCGCGCACGCGCTCGAGCAGCTCCTCGAGCTGGGCGCGGTCGGCCTCGTCGATGCCGTCGAGCATGATCTGCTCGACCTCGGCGCAGCGCTCGTCCCAGGCGCGCACGGTCTCGTGGCCGGCCTCGGTGAGCGTCACGGCCTTGGCGCGGCGGTCCGTCTCGGCGGGCGCCACCGTCACCATGCCCTTGCGGGCCAGGGTGTCGAGCATGCGGCTCACCGCCGCGGCGTCCACCGCGAAGTAGGCCGCGATGTCGCGCTGGGTCGAGGTGCCGCGCGCCGCGAGGTACGACAGCACCTTGGGCTGCCCGGGGCCCAGGCCCAGGGCGTCTCCGTAGGGGCGCAGCAGCGCGCGTTGGGCGTGGAAGGCTCGCAGCACGGCCGTGTGCATGTCATAGAGCGAGCTGCCCTCACGCTGGGGGCTCTTCTCGTTGTCCATGGTTTCACTTCCTTGACATGTCAACCAATTTTCCGACGCAGTAGGATACGCCGATTGCATGACATGTCAAGCAATACGTAAGACAGAGGACCCTTGAACCAGCTCCGCACCCGCTTTTACGTGCTCAGCGGCCCTCCAGCGCGTAAAAATGGGTGCGGAGCGGAGGTGACTCGAATCGACGCGCCAAACGGCCGTTCAGCGCGCCGATTCGGTGCGAAAGCAGGTGCGTCCCAGCTACGGCAGCACGTAGGTCCAGGGGTCGCCGGAGGGCACGAAGCTCATGGGGACGTTGGCGCCGGTGGCCTCGGGAAGCCAGCGCAGCATGTACTCCATGCCCGGCTCCTCCACATTGAAGTGGCCGATGCAGATCATGGCCTTTCCCAGCCCCAGCTGCGCGGAGTCGCGCACGTACTCCGAGGTGGTGTAGTCGGTCGCCTCCATCGTCACGAGGCAGTCGACGCCCGCGTCCATCTGGGCCGTGACCATGTTGTCGGAACCTCCTATGAGGTGCGTGGGCACCATGACCGTGCGCACGCGGGCGTTGGCGTCGCCCACGATGCGCGTGCCGTTGAGGCCCAGGCGACCCACGAGGAAGCGCGCGAGGTCGAGTGCGCTCGTCTCGGGAATCTCGAAGCTCATGGGGCGGTCGGGGTTGCCGGTGACGTAGCCCCTCCAGCCAAGCTTGTCGGCAAGGCCCATAAAGATGCTGTCAACGAAGCGGCCGTCCTCCGGGGCACCCGAGTGGATATGGTCGTGCAGGCGCCACACCGCGATGCCTGCCTCGTCGAGAAGGGCCCGCTTGGCCTGGAAGGTCTTGTTGTTCTCGAGCCAACAGGTGTGATCGCCGTGGTTCCAGAAGAGTGCCTCGTGGCAGATGATGAGATTGGCCCCGCGCGCCGCGGCCTCACGGATGACGTCTGCCGAGGCAAAGCACGTGGTCACGATGCCCGTGCATTCGACGTCGGTGGCACCCCACAGCACCTTGTCGCGGGTCGTGTCGTCATAGATGGGACCATCCCAGTCGTTGCCGCAGTAAGCCTTGACACGGTCGATGACCTCGCTGATGAGCATGGATACCTCCGAATGTCGCGTTCGCAGAATAGGTATGGGCCGAGCCTCCAACTCAATATAGTATGTGCATGGCCCAACAAGCGACCGCCGGCCAGATGGTCGGCAAACGGAGGCGTCATGCTAGACCTCACCAAGCTCACCACCGAGCAGCGCAACCCCAAGACGATGGAGCTCGATACGTTCTCGTCGCTCGAAATCGCTCGCGTCATGAACGAGGAGAACAACCGCGTCATCGAGGGCATCGACCGTGTCCTGCCCCAGATTGCCACCGCCATCGACTGGGCTGGCGAGGCCCTGAACGCCGGCGGGCGCATCATCTACCTGGGCGCCGGCACCTCGGGCAGGCTCGGCGTGCTCGACGCCGTGGAGTGCCCGCCCACCTTTGGCGTCTCCTATGACACGGTTGTGGGCCTCATCGCCGGTGGCGAGGGCGCCTTCGTGAAGGCTGCCGAGGGTGCCGAGGACAAGGCCGAGGCGGGCGCGGCGGACCTCGATGCCCTGTCCCTCGAGAGCCGCGACATCGTGATTGGCCTTGCCGCGAGTGGCCGCACCCCCTACGTCATCGGTGGTCTTACGCGCGCCCGCGAGGTGGGCTGCAAGACCGTTGCCATCGCCTGTAACGAGGGCTCCAAGATCGGCGCCGTGGCAGACCTCGCCATCGAGCCCGTCTGCGGCCCCGAGGTCCTCACCGGCTCCACGCGCCTCAAGGCCGGCACCGCCCAGAAGCTCGTGCTCAACATGATCTCGACCGGCTCGATGGTGGCGGCCGGCAAGGTCTACCAGAACCTCATGGTCGACGTGAAGCAGTCCAACGAGAAGCTGCGCGTGCGCGCCCAGAACATCGTGATGATGGCCACCGACTGCACGCGCGAGCAGGCCGCCGACGCCCTTGCCGCCTCCGAGAACAACGCCAAGCGCGCCATCACCATGATCTTGCTCGGCTGCAGCGCAGACGAGGCGGCCGCCGCCCTCGAGGCCGCCCATGGCCACGTGCGAGCCGCCGTAGAGGCCCACGAGGCATAAAGCGCAGCGGGCGAGGGGCGCAGCGACAGTCCGTCTCGCCCGCTCGTCCGTTTTACGCATCCGCCCCGTTCGTTCATCCAAATTACGCACCCAGGGCCCTCCCAATACGTAAAACGGATGAACCGGAGCAGACGACACGCAAACCAGACGAACCGGGGCAGACGACACGTAGAACGGATGAACAAGCGCCCAGCGCCACCAACCGAATACGAACTTCTTGCGACCGTCTGCGGAGCCAACTTCCTCAGACGGTCGTTTTTTGGCCGCGAATGGTATGTGCCCCACTCACGCACGTACCGCAGGGCCGCATAACTTAACCATTAATCGATAGTCAACTGTGCGGGTTATATGTATACGTATTCGTGGTCATTTCAGAAGGCAACCAGCGCTAACCTTCCCTTACGTCGCACGTGACGGGCGTGCGAGGCACAACGGGGAGGGCTTGGGCCTCCCCGTTCCTAGACTCAGGAGGGCATGCGATGGACAAGCGCATCTGGCGGTTTGGTCTGGACGAGACGGGCGCGGACGTCACCGAGGGAACGGCACACGACAACTTCACCCTGGGCGGCAAGGGCGCGAACCTCGCCGAGATGGCCCGCATCGGACTTCCGGTCCCCGCCGGCTTCACCATCTCCTGCCAGACATGCATGGACTACGCCCGCGGTGGCAACGTCTGGCCCGAGGGCGTGCTCGACGGCATCGCCGAGGCCCGCGCCGACCTCGAGCGCCGCTGCGGCAAGCGCCTGGGAGACGCCGAGGACCCGCTGCTCGTGTCGGTGCGCTCCGGCGCCCCCTTCTCCATGCCCGGCATGATGGACACGGTGCTCGACCTGGGCCTCAATGACGCGAGCGTGCTAGGCCTGGCCAAGCAGACGAGCAACGACCGATTCGCCTGGGACAGCTACCGCCGCTTCATCCAGATGTTCTCCAACGTGGTCATGGGCATCGACTCCGACCTGTTCGAGGACGCCATCAAGGACGCCAAGGCCGCCGCGGGCGTCGCCGCCGACACCGAGCTCGACGCCGAGCAGCTCCAGCAGCTCGCCGCCACCTTCAAGCAGATCTTCTCCGAGAACGTCAGCGCCGAGGAGCACCCCGAGCTCGTGGGCGAGAACGGCGCCTGCCAGTTCCCGCAGGACCCGGCCGTGCAACTCACGCTCGCCGTGGCCGCCGTCTTTGGCTCCTGGGACTGCGAGCGCGCCCGCCTCTACCGCAGGCAGAACAACATCGCCGACGACCTGGGCACCGCGGTGAACGTCCAGGCCATGGCCTTTGGCAACAAGGGCAACACGAGCGCCTCCGGCGTTGCCTTCACGCGCAACCCCGCCACCGGCGAGCGCGAGTTCTACGGCGACTACCTGGTGAACGCCCAGGGCGAGGACGTCGTGGCCGGCATCCGCAACACCGAGCCCATCGAAACCCTGCGCCACACGCCCGGCCTCGAGGAGGCAGGCGAGCAGCTCGAGCGCATCTTTGGCATCCTCGAGAACCACTACCGCGACATGATGGACATCGAGTTCACGATCGAGCAGGGCAAGCTCTACATGCTGCAGACCCGCGTGGGCAAGCGCACCGCCGCCGCGGCCCTCAAGATCGCCGTCGACCTCGAGCGCGAGGGCCTCATCACCCGCGAGGAGGCGCTGCTGCGCATCAACCCCGCCCAGCTCGACCAGCTCATGCACCCGCAGATCGCCAAGGGTGTCGAGCGCAACGTCATCGCCCGCGGCCTCAACGCGAGCCCCGGCGCCGCCGTGGGCGCCGTGGTCTTCTCCGCAGCAGACGCCGTGGCCGCCGCCGAGGCCGGACAGGCCTGCGTCCTGGTGCGCTGGGAGACCACGCCCGACGACCTCGCCGGCATGACCGCCGCCGAGGGCATCCTCACGAGCCACGGCGGCAAGACCAGCCACGCGGCCGTCATCGCCCGCGGCATGGGCAAGCCCTGCGTCTGCGGCGTCGACGCGCTGCACATCGACGCGGCCGCCAAGCAGGTGAGCGTCGCCGGCACCGACCTGGTGCTGCACGAGGGCGACGTCGTCTCCATCGACGGCGGCACCGGCGAGGTCATGCTGGGCGCTGCGGCCCTCGAGCGCCCCGGCACCACCGGCGACCTCGCCACGGTCCTTGGCTGGGCCGACGACGTGCGCCGCCTGGGCGTGCGCGCCAACGCCGACAACCCGGCAGACGCCCGCCTGTCGCTCGAGCTGGGCGCCGAGGGCATTGGCCTCACCCGCACCGAGCACATGTTCCTGGGCGAGCGCAAGGACATCATCCAGCGCTTCATCCTTGCCAACAACGACGAGGAGCGGGCCGCCGCGGCCGACGAGCTGTCGCGCGCTCAGGAGGGCGACTTCTATGAGATCCTCGACGCCATGGACGGCCTGCCCGTGACGATCCGCCTGCTCGACCCGCCGCTGCACGAGTTCCTCGACAACCCCCGCGACCTGGCCGTTCATCTCGCCCACATGGAGAGCGAGGGTGCCCCCGCCGAAGAGATCGCCCGCCTGCGCGCCCTGCTCGACCGCATCGACGCCCTCTCCGAGGCCAACCCCATGCTGGGCCTGCGCGGCTGCCGCCTGGGCTTTGCCTTCCCCGAGCTGCCGGTGCTGCAGACCCACGCCATCGCCCGCGCCACGGTGCGCCTCAAGCGCGAGGGCAAGAACCCGCGCCCGCACATTATGGTGCCCCTCGTGTGCCTCAACGCCGAGATCCGCGAGATGCGCGGCATCGTCGAGCGCGCCATCATCGACATCGAGGTCGAGACGGGCGTGCGCTTGGGCGAGATTCCCGTGGGCACGATGATCGAGCTGCCGCGCGCCGCCGTCATGGCCGACCGCATCGCCCGCCACGCCGACTTCTTCAGCTTTGGCACGAACGACCTCACGCAGACCGCGCTGGGCTTCTCGCGCGACGACGTCGAGGGCAAGGTGCTGCCGAGCTACCTCAAGGCCAACATCCTGGCGCGCAACCCCTTCGAGACGGTCGACGAGGGCGTCGCCAAGCTCGTGGGCATGGGCTGCGAGCTGGGTCGCGCGGCGCGTCCCGGCATCTCGCTGGGCGTCTGCGGCGAGCACGGCGGCGACCCCGACTCCATCCGCACCTTCTATGACCTGGGCCTCGACTACGTAAGCTGCTCGCCCTACCGCGTGCCGGTGGCCCGCCTGGCCGCCGCTCAGGCAACGCTCAGCAGCAAGGCGCGCCCCTACGTGCCGCTGAACCCGCGCCGTGCCGAGCGCCCCGCCCGCCAGCCCTTCGCCGAGCAGGTCTAGACGGGGACAAGGGGACGTGCCTTTTGTCCCCGCCCATCAACCAACAAGGGGGCCGCAGCTACTCGCAAGCTGCGGCCCCCTTCGTACGACAGGGGTATGACAGGGGGACATGCCTTTTGTCATATGACAAAGAACCCGTCCCTCTGTCATATGTCACGCTGTGGGTTCTACGCGTTGAAGACGTACTTGTCCATGCGCGCGAAGGCCTCCTGGACGCGGTCGAGGGGCAGCGCCAGGTTCATGCGCAGGTGGTAGGGGCCGTGGAACATGCGGCCGTCCTGCACGTCAACGCCCACGCGCCACAGCTCGCGCTCGACCCACTCGATGTCGCGGCCGTGCTTCTCGCACCACTCGGTGCAGTCGACGAACAGCATGTAGGTGCCCTGCGGCTTGCTCACGCTCAGCCCCTCAAAGTGCTCGTCGATGTAGCTGCACGCCCAGTCGACGTTTGCGCCCAGCACCTGGGTAAGCTCGTCGACCCACTCGTGGCCCTCGGGCTTGTAGGCGCCAATGAGCGCGTGCATCGACAGCACGTTCATGTGGTTGTAGCGGCTCTTTCTCGCGCGCGAGCACACGCGGTCGCGCAGGTACTTGTCGTAGATGATGTGGTAGGAGCCCACGAGACCCGCCAGGTTGAACGTCTTGGACGGGGCGTAGAGGGCCACGGTGCGCCTGCGCGCGTCCTCGGAGACGCTCTGCGTGGGGATGTGCTTGTGGCCCGGCAGGATGATGTCGCTCCAGATCTCGTCGGAGACCACCACGCAGTCGTACTTCTTGTAGAGCTCCATGGCGCGCTCGATCTCCCAACGCTCCCACACGCGGCCGCAGGGGTTGTGGGGCGAGCAGAACACGGCGGCGTGGATGTTGCCCTCGGCGAGCTTGGCCTCCATGTCCTCGAAGTCCATGCGCCACACGCCGTCCTCGTCGAGCTTGAGCGGCGAGTGCACGATCTTGAAGCCGTTGTCCTCGATGCACTTGGTGAAGCCGATGTAGGTGGGACTGTGGAGCAGGACCTTGTCGCCCGGCTCCATGAAGCTGTTGAGGGTCGAGACCACGCCGCCCAGCACGCCGTTCTCGTAGCCGATGCACTCGGGCGTGAGGCCCTCGACGTCGTTGCGGGTCTTCTGCCAGTCGATAATCGAGCCAAAGTAGTCGTCGGTGGGGTCAAAGTAGCCAAAGGCTGGGTGCTGGGCGCGCTTGATGATCGCCGCGGTAATCGTGGGCGCCGTGGGGAAATTCATGTCGGCCACCCACATGGGGATGGCGTCAAAGCCCTCGGCGGGCGCGTCGGGCGCGGGGCCCACGCCCAGGCCGTCGACGGCGACCGCGTCCATGCCATGGCGCTCGAGGTGAGAGGTGAAGTCATACTTCATGCGTTGGTCCTTTCGTTCGTGGCAAACGTCATAACGTTAGCATGCACTCCGCAAAACGCATACCACGATGCCCGCAAACGGCCGAGCGTGACAGAGGGACGTGTCTTCTGGCACGTTTTTGCGCGATAAAAGACCCGCCCCCATCACGCGCTTTCATATGACAGAAAGCACGTCCTCACTGTCATGCCCCCATTGTCATGCCCCCACCGAGAAGCACGCAACATAAAGAGCGCCCGCACGGCAACGGGGCCGTGCGGGCGCCTGGGTCAGGCTATGAGCGGAGCAGGGGCCACGAACGAGCCACCCTACTCCTCGCCGAAGAGGGCCTTCTCGGGCGTGATCGGCAGGGTGCGCACGTAGTTGCCGGTAGCATGGGCCACGGCGCTGGCGATGGCACCCAGCGGCGTGTTGATGACGACCTCGCCAATCGACTTGGCGCCAAACGGGCCCGTGGGCTCGTAGCTCGGGCAGAAGTCGATGCGGATGTCGGGCACGTCGAGGCGGCTCGGGATCTTGTACTGCATCAGGTTGCGGGTGCGGAGGAACCCGTCAGGCGCCACCTGAACGTCCTCGGTGAGCGCCATGCCAATGCCCTGCACGATGCCGCCCTCGGCCTGCACGCGCGCGAGGTTGGCGTTGGCGACCGTGCCGCAGTCGACCGCGGCCACGTAGTCGACCACCGTGACCTCGCCCGTCGCCTTGTCAACGTCGACCTCGGCGATGCCGCACATGAACGGCGGGGGCGAGACGGGCTGCGAGTTCGAGGCATGCGCCGAGAGGTAGCCCGGCTGCAGGCCAATGCCAATGCAGCGGTTCGCAAGCTCGCCGAGCGTCATCTCGCGCACCTTGCCCGACGCGATCTGGCCCACGGTCACCACGTCGTCGTCGGCGCCGTCGTCGACGAACACGCGGCCGTCGGCCACGATGACCTGCTCGGGAGCAACGTCCATGAACTTTGCGGCCTGCTCGCAGATCTTCTCGCGCAGCTTGGTCGCGGCGGACACGGCTGCCATGCCGGTAACGTAGGTGCCCGACGAGGCATAGGCGCCGCAGTCATAGGGCGAGGTGTCGGTGTCGACGCCGTTCACCACGATCTGGGTGGGGCTGCAGCCCAGCACCTCGGCCGCGAATTGCGCCATGATCGTGTCGCAGCCGGTGCCCACGTCGGTGGCGCCCAGGTTCAGCACGAAGAAGCCGTCGTCCTCGAGGCGGATGTCGATGCTGCCGATGTCGACGTTGGAGATGCCCGATCCCTGCATCGTGAGGGCCACGCCCAGGGCGCGCACGCGGTCGCCCAGGTCGCGGGCGAGGGGCTTGTCGTCCCAGCCGATCATCTCCTTGGCGCGGACGATGCAGTCGTCGAGGCGGCAGCTGCGCAGTACCTCGTTGTAGTACTGCGGGCACGTCTCGCCCTCGTGCACGATGTTGGCAAGGCGCAGCTCGCAGGGGTCGATGCCCAGCTTGTCGGCCAGCTCGTTCACCGCGCTCTCCACGGCAAACTGGCCCTGCGTGGCACCGTAGCCGCGGAAGGCGCCACCGGGCGTCGTGTTGGTGTAGACCACGTCGTAGGAGAAGCGGCTCGCGCGGGCGTGGTTGTAGATGGGCAGCGACTTGTGGCCGGCGAGGCCCACCGTGGTGGGCGCGTGGTAGCCGTAGGCGCCGGCGTCGGAGAGGACGTCGAGGTCGATGGCCATGATCGTGCCGTCGGACTTGGCGCCCAGCCTCACGTGCATGCGCATCTTGTGGCGCGTGTTGGCGCAGGCCATCGTTTCCTCGCGCGTGTAGATGCACTTGCAGGGGTGGCCCAGCTTGAAGGCGGCGAAGGCCGCGTAGATCTCGTTGCAGCCGGTCTGCTTGGCGCCAAAGCCGCCACCCACGCGCGGCTTGGTGACGCGCACGCGGCTCTGCGGAATCTGCAGGGCGGTGGCCACCTGGCGGCGGATGTGGAACGGCACCTGCGTCGAGGAGACCACGCACACGCGGTCCTGGGCGTCGGTGTAGGCGTAGCAGGAGAACGGCTCCATCATCGACTGCTGGGCCGCCTGGGTCTCGTAGTCGTGCTCGATGATGACGTCGGAGGCGGCGAAGGCCGAATCAAGGTCGCCCACCTCGGACACCTCGTGGCAGATGAGGTTGCGCGAGAAGTCCTCGCCCATGGGGATGTAGGCGCGGATGTCGTCCTCGTCGTGCACCACCACGGGGTTGTCGAGCGCTTGGGTAAAGTCGGTCACCGCGGGCAGGACCTCGTAGTCGACCTTGATGAGGCGCTTGGCCGCGGCGATGGCGCGCTCGTCGGTGCCCACCACGATGGCCACCTCGTCGCCGATGTAGCGCACGGTGCGGTCGAGGATGAGGGTGTCGTAGGGGCTCATCTCGCGGAAGGACTGGCCCGCGAGGGTGAAGCGCTCGTGGGGCACGTCCTCGTAGGTGTAGATGGCCACGATGCCGTCGATGCGCTCGGCCTTGTGCGTGTCGATCGAGCGGATGCGGGCGTGGGCGTGGGGCGAGCGCAGCAGGCTCACGATGTAGGAGTCGCGTGGGGCAAGGTCGTTGGTGTAGACGGCGCGGCCCTGGAGCAGGCCTCGGGCGTCCTTCTTGACCACGGCGTGCGAGACGCACGCGAGCTCGCCAGCGCGCTCGTCGGGGGCGATGAAGTTCGAGATGGTGCTCATGCGCGCACCTCCTCGGCGCTCTCGTCTGCGGCGATGCGGGCGGCGAGCCTGTCGCCGGGGGCGGGCACGGAGGCCACCGAGGCGTGGGCGACGCCACCCTCGGCCACGGTCGCGCGGCCCAGGAAGCGGCGCACGGCGCGCATCTGGCTCGAGTAGCCCGTGCAGCGGCAGAGATTGCCCGACAGCACGCGACGAATCTCCTCGTCGGAGGCGTCGGGGTTGTCGCGCTTGAGGGCAAGCACGTTCATGATGAGGCCCGGCGAGCAGAAGCCGCACTGCTCGGCGCCCTCCTCGGCCATGCAGGTGGCAAACTCGGCCGACTCGGCGATTAGGCCCTCGAGCGTGGTGACGCGGCGGCCGCCCACGCGGCACATGAGCACGGCGCACGACAGCACCGGGACGTCGTCGAGCCAGACGGTGCACAGGCCGCAGTTGGTGGTCTCGCAGCCGCACTTGACGCTCTTGAGGCCACGCATGCGCAGGAAGTCGAGCAGACGCATGTCGGGGCGGACGTCCTCGGAGACGTACTCATCGTTGATGAAGAAGCTTACGAGCATGCGGGGTCGCCTCCCTCCGAGGCCTGGTCAGGGGTTTCGAGCGTGTGCGCGCAGACGGTACGGGGCGCGGGCGCCACAGGGTCCGGAGAGGGCGGCTCGAGGCCCGCGGTCTGGCAGATGGCGCGGCGCCCCAGCTCGCGGGCGAGATGGCGGCGGTAGCGCTCCGAGCCGCGCATGTTGCCCGAGAAGGGCAGCTGGGCCAGGCGCTCGCAGGCGGCGGCGAGCTCCTCGGCGGTGAAGGTGGCGGGAAGGCCCAGCGCGGCGCCCTCGACGAGGCGGGCGCGGGTGGGTCGGGCGCCCACGGCCACGTGCCAGCCGTCCCACTCGGCGGCACAGACGTTGAGCACCGGGAAGTCGGTGGCGCTGCGGCGCACGACCTGGAAGCTCGCGCGGTAGTCGTGCTTGTGCACGATCACGTGGGCGAGGACGTCGCGCTCGTAGCCCATCTGGGCAAAGGTGGCGAGGCTCACGGTGCCGGCCCCCACGAGCTCGACCTCGGTGTCAAGGGCGAGCAGCGCGGTGAGGACGTCGGAGAAGCCAAAGCGGCCAAAGACGGAGCCGCCCACGGTGGCGAGGTTGCGCATCTGGGTGCCCACGATGTCGCGCACGGCGCGCTCGAAGACGTGGCAGGTGGCGTCGTTGAAGGCCTGATGGCACTCAAGCTGGCGCAGGGTCACCATGGACCCGATGACGAAGGCGTCCTCGGTCTCCTCGATCTTGTCGAGGCCGCAGGAGGACAGGTCGATGACCGTCGAGATGCGGCGGTCCTGGAGGCGAAGCCAGACGCCGCCTCCCATGATGCGGTTCATGCGACCCTTGCGGACAAGCTCGTACGCCTCCTCGACCGTGTCGGGGCGTGCGTAGTTCTTGAACTGGAGCACATTTCTCCTTCGGATATCGGCCGCGCCGCGCACCCGCGTGCGGTCATCTGTAGGGCCCACATGACAAGGCCTCGCGCCACCACCCGGGCATGGGCAGCAAGTGCAAGGCCAATGGCGCGCGGCGCCCCCTCTTGAATCCTTACCATCCAATCCTAAAGGAAAAGGCTCCCGAGGGGGCCTTCCTGCAGGAAAAGTTCAAATCACGCGTTCGACTATCTTCTGAGCAACGCCCGCATGAAGACACCTTCGCCGCGTCGCGGGCCATCTTGAAAGATGGCGTTTCCGTTTTCCTGAAGCTAAATGCTCGACCCTAAGTAACCGGCGTACACGCGTCAGCAAAACCTCAGATAAATCAAATGCCCGCTCGTTGGCCATGCTCCAACCCAGCCAGTTAGCTTCAGAAAAACGAACTTACGTCGTCAGAACGGCCCAACCTACTTGCGTTTGTCTGGGTCTAAACAGCTCATCCGCGGGCAGCCAGGACCGCAGCAAGCGAAAACCCGCAGTTGGCGAGCGTTCACGCGACCCACTACTCCCCCACAAGCCTTTTAGCCCCAGACTTTCGCAAGTGCCGTCCGGCTCGTCACCGCAACAGAGACGTAACTTGCACGCGTTACTTTATCTTGCTAAAGTGAGTGCCATCGACTTTAGCAAACTAAAGTGGCACGCACGGCGCAGTCGCCCGCCACCACCAAGGAGGATCCATGAACGCCAACGCCCAAATCTCCCGCCGCCAGTTCCTCTCCCTCGCAGGCGGCCTCGCCGCCGTTTGCGGCCTCGGCCTCGTTGGCTGCGGCGGCTCCGGCAGCGCAGCCAGCACCACCGCCGCCGCAAGCACCGCCGCGGCCGACGACTCCGCCAACATCACCGAGCTCACGCTCGGCTTCGACCAGGCCTACCCGCCCTACGGCTTCGTTGGCGACGACGGCAACTTCACCGGCTTCGACATCGACCTCGCCGGCGAGGTCTGCAAGCGCAACTCCTGGGAGCTCAACCTCGAGCCCATCGACTGGGACGCCAAGGACACCCTGCTCAACTCGGGCGCCATCACCTGCATCTGGAACGGCTTCACCATGGAGGGCCGCGAGGACGACTACACCTTCTCCGAGCCCTACATGAAGAACGGCCAGGTCATCGTGGTCAAGAAAGACTCCGGCATCTCCTCGCTCGCCGACCTCGCGGGTAAGGCCATCATCACCCAGACCGACTCCGCCGCCCTCGAGGTCCTGCAGGGCGACCAGGCCACCCTCGCCGCCACCTTCGCCTCGCTCGACACCATCGGCGACTACAACACCGCGTTCATGCAGCTCGAGAGCGGTGCCGTCGACGCCGTCGCCTGCGACCTCTCCATCGCCCAGTACCAGCTCGCCGCCAAGCCCGACGCCTACGCCCAGCTCGACGAAGCCCTCTCGAGCGAGCGCTACGCCGTTGGCTTCAAGAAGGGCTCCCAGCAGCTCGCCGACAAGGTCACCGAGACCCTCAAGGCCATGGACGCCGACGGCTTCGTCGCAGACCTGTGCGACAAGTACGCCAGCTACGGCATCTCCTACGAGAACTGGCTGCTCAAGTAGCCAAGGGCACTCGCCCGCCTGGCCAAGCCAAGCCAACTCACCTGACCCACCCCATCCCACGCCGCGGCCCGCACCCCTCCGCGGGCCGCGGCACCCCTAAGGAGACACCCGTGGACCTCACCACGATGACCGGCATGCTCGTCCAGGGCTTCGGCACGACGCTCGCGCTGTTCGCCCTCACCCTCGTGGGAGCCATCCCCCTGGGCATCCCCGTGGCGCTCGCACGCATGAGCCGCTTTCGCCCGCTGGCATGGCTCGCCCGCGCGTTCATCTCGGTGCTGCGCGGCACGCCCCTCATGCTGCAGATGTTCGCGATCTACTTCGCGCCGTTCTACGTCTTTGGCATCGAGCTCACGCCCGCGTCGAAGTGGCAGGCCTGCGTCGTGGCGTTCATCGTGAACTACGCGGCCTACTTCGCAGAGATCTACCGCTCGGGCATCCAGTCGATCCCGCGCGGCCAGTACGAGGCGGCCGAGGTGCTGGGCTACTCGAGCGCGCAGACCTTCGTGCGCATCGTGCTTCCGCAGGTGGTCAAGAAGATCCTGCCCGCGATGGGCAACGAAATCATCACCCTGGTAAAGGACACGTCGCTCGCCTTCTCGATTGGCGTGGCCGAGATGTTCTCGACCGCCAAGGCCCTCGTGGCCTCACAGGTGAGCATGGTGCCGTTTGCCATCGCGGCCGTCATGTACTGGGTCTTCAACTTCATCGTCGAGCTGGCGCTGGGCGCCGTCGAGAAGAGGCTCGACTACTACCACGACTAGGCGCGCTATAAGGGCGAGAAGGACGAGAGGAACGAGACGGCATGGAACCCGTGATGAAGATTGAGGGCGCCCGCAAGGCGTTCGGGCAAAACGAGGTGCTCAAGGGCATTGACCTCGAGGTGAGCTGCGGCGAGGTCGTGGCCATCATCGGCCCCTCGGGCGGCGGCAAGTCAACACTTCTGCGCTGCGCCACGCTGCTCGAGCGCCTCGACGCCGGCAGCCTCTCGTTTGGCGACGTCGCAGTTGCCACCAACGAGGGAGGACGCGCCGCCTACGCCAAGCCCGCCGAGCTTGCCCGCGCACGCTCGCGCTTTGGCCTGGTGTTCCAGAACTACAACCTGTTCCCGCACATGAGCGTGCTCAAGAACATCATGGACGCGCCCGTCCACGTGCAGCATCGCGACCGCGCCGAGGTCGAGGCCCAGGCCCGCGAGCTCATCGCCAAGATGGGCCTCGCCGGATGCGAGGACAAGGTCCCCTGCCAGCTCTCCGGCGGCCAGCAACAGCGCGTGAGCATCGCCCGGGCGCTCGCGATGAGGCCCGAGATGCTCTTCTTCGACGAGCCCACGAGCGCCCTTGACCCCGAGCTCACCGGCGAGGTGCTGAATGTCATCAAGGACCTCGCGGCCGAGAACATGACCATGGTCATCGTGACGCACGAGATGGCCTTCGCGCGCAGCGTTGCCAACCGCGTGGTCTTCATGGACGGCGGCACCGTCGTCGAAGAGGGCGCGCCCGAGCAGGTCTTTGGCAACCCCGCGCAGCAGCGCACCCGCGAGTTCCTCAGCAGGTACAACGGCTAGTTGGGACATTTGCGCCCGTAGCCTTTCTGTCCCGCTTTTCCTGCGGTTTGGGACAGAAAGGCTACGGGCAGTAATGCCCCAAGCCCCTACTCCTCGGACATCACGTTCGAGAAGAGCGTCTTGACGCTCACGCCCGGCAACGCGCCCACCTTGCCGGCAAGCGCCGAGATGGCGTCCTGCTCGGCGTCGAGCACCACGCTGATGACGCTCACGCCGCGCTGGCGGTACGGAATCCCCATGCGCCCCACGATGTGGCGGCCATACTCGTGGAGTAGCTCGTTGAGCGCGCCCACGCTCCCCAGGTCCTCCACGATGATCCCCATGATGGCAACCCTGTTCATGCGCTCTCCTCTCTCGCTTTTATCCAACTATAGCAAGGCATCCCAAACGCCCACACTCGCCAACGGCGCCACCCACCTCGACCGCGCTTTTGTCCTATCCTGAAGGTGTATGTGCCTAACCCGCCGCGCCGCAGCTCACGGCTGCCGTGGCATCGCCCGAGGGGAGCCCAATGGAGGCCTACAAGCAAGAGTTCATCAAGTTCATGGTCGAGTCGAACGTCCTCAAGTTTGGCGACTTCACGCTCAAGAGCGGCCGCAAGTCCCCGTTCTTCATGAACGCAGGCGCCTACGTCACGGGCTACCAGCTCAAGAAGCTCGGCGAGTACTACGCCCGCGCCATCCACGACAACTTTGGCGACGACTTCGACGTCCTCTTTGGCCCGGCCTACAAGGGCATCCCCCTGTCCGTCGTCACCGCCATCGCCTACCACGACCTCTACGGCAAGGAGGTCCGCTACTGCTCCGACCGCAAGGAGGCCAAGGACCACGGTGCCGACAAGGGCAACCTGCTGGGCGCCGAGCTGCACGACGGCGACCGCGTCGTGATGGTCGAGGACGTCACCACCTCGGGCAAGTCCATCGACGAGACCTACCCCAAGGTCACCGCCGCGGCCAACGTCGAGATTCGCGGTCTCATCGTGAGCCTCAACCGCATGGAGGTTGGCAAGGGCGGCGTAACCACTGCCCAGAAGGAGATCGAGGCCAAGTACGGCTTCCCCGTTGCCTCCATCGTGAGCATGGCCGAGGTCGTCGAGGTGCTCTACAACCACGAGGTCGAGGGCAAGGTCGTCATCGACGACGAGCTCAAGGCCCGCATCGACGCCTATTACGAGCAGTACGGCGTCAAGGAGTAGCCAACTCCTTGGCCGAGAAGGGCGCAGCAACGCCACGCCTAGGCCACACACGGGCGGCCGCATCGCCCGGCAACAGTAGTCACCGCGGGCGTCTGCCACCTGGCAGGCGCCCTTTTCTTCTGGCGGGCATCGCGCTCCAGCCGCGAGGCAACCGCAGCTCGCCCCACCGCACCAGCCCACAGCGCCTCACCGCGCTGCGGTGCCGCGCCCGCGCGCAGCACCCCATGCGCCGCCACAGCGCACCGCACGTCACCGCATCGCCACGCCGAACCCCAAGCACCCCGGAGTCCCCATGATCATCGCGTCGAACCTCGCCAGCTTCCTCATCATTTGCGTCGTGTGCTTCCTTGCCTCAACGCTGGGCCCCCTGTGCGGAATCGGCGGCGGCGTGATCATCAAGCCCATCGTCGACTCGCTGGGCGTCATGGGCATGGCCACCACGAGCTTCCTGTCGAGTCTCACGGTGCTCACGATGTCGCTCTCGACGCTCACCCAGCAGGCGTGGGGCACACGGCGCCACCCCGAGCGCGCCCGCACCCCCTGCCCGCCCACGGCCATCCCGCTCTCCATTGGTGCGGCGCTCGGCGGCGTGGCCGGCAAGGTCGCCTTCAACGCCATCCGCGGCTCTCTGGGCACGCCCGAGACCGTAGGCGCAGTCCAGGCGGCGGTCCTGTTCGCGCTCTCGGCCGCAACGGTCGTCTACACGCTGCTTCGCTCGCGCGTGCGCACGCTGCACATCACGGGCACCGTGGCGAGCGCGCTCATCGGCGTCGTCACGGGTGCCATGTGGGCGTTTCTCGGCATTGGCGGAGGCCCCTTCAACCTGGTGATCCTCACCCTGCTGTTCTCGCGCGAGACGCGCGACGCCGCCCGCGAGTCCATCCTTATCATTGCGTTTTCGCAGGTAGCAAGCCTCGCCTACACCATCGCGTCGGCCAGTGTTCCCGAGTTTAGCCCACTCATGCTCGTTGCGATGGCCACGATGGCGGTCGCAGGCTCGGTCGCGGGCAAGCGCGTCGCCGCGCGCATCTCGAGCCGCGGCACCGACGTCCTCTACGCGCTCACCCTCGTGGTCGTCATGGCCCTGTGCGCGCGCAACTTCCTGGTGCTGCTGTAACAGGGGCGTGCCGGCTCGACGCACCGCGCGGTCGCACCGGTCTCGCACCCCACGCATACGCCGCCCCTCGCCCACTCCACCCGTAACGCAGTCCTTACAAGCACGGGCCAACGCTGTGCAACATGATCCCTAAAAGCGGGTATAACCCCAGAACAGGTACGTAAAACCGCGTATTCGGGGGTCAGGCATGGATTTCTCAGTCGTCTTCTCCAGCAAGACGGGCAACACCGAGCTCGTTGCCAAACGCATCCGCAAGCTCATGGGGGAGCAAGACTGCACCTACTTTGGCAGCGCCGAGAACGCGCCTAAGGCTGCGGGCAAGGCCAGCGTCGTGTTCGTGGGCACCTGGACCGACAAGGGCAGCGCCACCGACGACGTCATGGCGTTTATCCACTCGCTCGACGGTGCGCGCGTGTTCCTCTTTGGCACGTGCGGCTATGGCCAGGACGAGGCCTACTTCAACACTATCCTGAGCCGCATTCGCGAGGGCCTGAGCAAGAACTGCGAGGTCATCGGCTCGTTCATGTGCCAGGGCAAGATTGCCGAGGCGGCGCTCGAGCGCTACCATGCCATGCTTGCCGCGGCCGAGCCCGCGAGCCCCGAGGCCAAGCGCGCCCAGCTGTTCATCAAGAACTTCGAGGAGGCCCGCAGCCACCCCAACAACGACGACCTGCGTGCCCTTGAGACCTCCCTGCGTGCCGCGGGCCTCGTCTAACGCCTCGCGGCGCCGGCAGATCCGCCGCACATTGCCCAACAGCACAGCCAGCGCCGGGCCGGAGCCACCTCCGCCCGGCATTTTCATGCCGCGAGGCCACCTGCTTTGCCTCGCGCCAGGCACCTCGCATAAGGCAACCAGCCGCGCTCCACACAAAAGGGCCGCCCCCCGCATAAGCAGAAGACGGCCCCTATCAACCAATGTCTCAGGCGCTACTTGCCCGCAACGCCCTCGGCGCCGGCCTCGCCGGTGCCAGCGGCCTCGGCCTCGTGCACGCCCATCGCGGCAATCTGTGCGGCGGCAGCCACGCCCGCGGCGCGCTCGCGCTCGACACGGCGCTCGGCCCACACGCGGTTGGGCAGGCCAAACAGGTCCATGAAGCCCTTGGCTGCCGTGCGGTCAAACGTGTCGCCCTTGTCGTAGGTAGCCAGGCCAAAGTCGTACATGGAGCTGTCGGCACGCGAACCGGTGACGGTGCAGCTGCCCTTGTAGAGGTGCAGGCGAACCTCGCCGGTCACGGTCTTCTGCGTGCTCGCAAAGAACGCGTCGAGCGCGTCCTTGAGCGGCGAGTACCACAGGCCGTTGTAGACCTGGCGGCTCCAATCGTGCTCGAGCTGCAGCTTGGTGTGCAGCACGTCACCCGGCAGGCACAGGCACTCGAGCTGCTTGTGCGCCATGATGATGGCCAGGGCGCCCGGCTGCTCGTAGCACTCGCGGCTCTTGAGGCCCACGAGACGGTCCTCAATCATGTCGATGCGTCCAAAGCCGTGGCTACCCACGATCTTGTTGAGCGCGGCGATGAGGTCGTAGAGCTTCATGCGCTGGCCGTCGATGGAGACGGGCAGGCCGCCCTCGAAGCCCAGGACCACGTCGCGGGCCTCGTCCGGGGCGTCCTCGGGGTCAACGGTGATGGACCAGGCGCCCTTGGGGGCCTCGTTCCACGGGTCCTCGAGCACGCCGCACTCGATGGCGCGGCCCCACACGTTCTCGTCGATCGAGTAGGGGTTCTCCTTGGTGGCGTCCACGGGGATGCCGCACGACTGGGCATACTCGATCTCGCTGGAGCGGGTCGTGAGCTCCCAGCTGCGCACCGGGCCCAGGATCTCGAGGGTGGGGTCGAGGGCCTTGCACTCGAGCTCAAAGCGCACCTGGTCGTTGCCCTTGCCGGTGCAGCCGTGGGCGATGGCCACGGCGCCCTCGGCCTGGGCAACCTTCACGAGGTGGCGGCAGATGGCCGGGCGCGACAGGGCGCTGAGCAGCGGGTACTTGTTCTCGTACATGCCGTTGGCAAAGATGGCCTTGGCGATGAAGTCCTCGGCGAACTCGTCTCGGATGTCAACGTCGTAGGCAGCGACGGCGCCAAGCTTCTTGGCCTTCTCGTTCACCGCGTCGATGTCGGAGCGCTCCTCGGACGGCTGGCCCAGGGCGGCGATGCAGGAGACCACATCGTAGCCGACGTCCTGCAGGTACTTGAGCAGGCACGAGGTGTCGAGGCCACCGGAATACGCGAGAACGACCTTACCCTTTTCGGACATGTGGGTCTCCTTAATATCAAGGCTTGATAACGGTTTGGGGTGGTGCAGGCGCGGCCGCGCGCGGCGACCGGCTAATGCGAGAAGCGCGAGAGGGGCAAATGCCTACTCGCGCACGCCTCGCAGCTTGTTGACGAGCTGCTCAAGCGAGGCGGCCTCGGCATCGGTCATGCAGACGACCATGATCGTGTCGTCCCCGGCGATGCAGCCGGCGATGTCGGGCAGGCTGGCATCGTCGATGGCGGCGGCGACGCCCTGGGCGGTGCCGGCCTGGCTGTGGATCACCACGATGTTGTTGGCGCGGACAACGCTCGTGACCAGCGTCGACACCATGGTCTGCAGGTGCAGGTCCTCGGAGAGCACGTAGACGCCCTCGGGGAGCTTGCGCAGCCCCATGTCGGCGATGTCGCGCGAGATGGTGGCCTGCGTGCACACGAAGCCGAGCTTCTCGAGCTCCTCGACGAGCGCGCGCTGGGTCTTGATGGACTTGTCGCGAACGATCTCGCGAATGGCGTCCTGCCTATTGAAGCGCTTCTTCACCTGGTTGCCTTTCTGGCCGTTATACTCTCGTTGCATACACAAGGCGCAGCGACGATGCGCGCAACTCTGCATTCACAACGAAATGCATATTAGCACGCTTTCATACGAGATTTTCGCAAATATTCGAATTTTTAAACATCTCTATGCGAGAAATACGCATTCTTTCGTGCATCAGCCACCAAGAAGGACGCAGGCAGGCTCAGGCGTACGCCCACGCCGCCGAGAAGCACGCACGGCCCGCTATGCCAAGGAGCACGCACCGCCAACCACCGGCACGCGCGCCGCAGCCGCTACTCTCCCGCAAGCAGCCGACGCAGGCCCGCGGCGTCGCAGATGGGCTCGAGCAGGTCGATGATCTCGTCAGACTGGTAGAAATCGCCACGCCGGCGGTTGCCCAGGGGCCGCAGCATCCCGTACTCGCAGGCACGATTCACCAGCGTCAGGGCCGCGCGGGTCGTAATGCCCAGACCATCTGCAACATAGCTCACGCTCACCACCGGCTGCTCGCTCAAGAGCTCCGGCAACCTATAGATGCTCGAGCCGCGTCGCTCGCCAATGCGCTCGAACCAGGAAGCAAATGTCTCGTCCATGCGCTTGGCCGTGAGCGCGCCCACGCTCACGGCAAACTCCAGGGCCTCGACCAGCTGCTCGATAACGGCCAGCGGGTCTCCCTGTTGGTAGCTCGTGAGGGCATCCATGTAGCTGCCCACGTTGTGGAGAAGCCCGGCCGAGAGCGGCAGGGTCGCATGGGACAAGATGCCCTCGCCGGCCAAGATCTTATGGATAAGGACGCGCCCCGTGCGGCCGTTGCCATCGATGAAGGGATGGATGGTCTCGAGCTGGGCGTGGAGAAGGGCCGCCTTGACGATAGGCGTCAGGTCAGCGCGGGCGGCAAAAGCCATGAGGTCGTCCAGGTAGTCGGGAACGCGCGAGGCGGCTGGCGGCACGTAGAGGGCGCCATGGGGGCTGTAGGGGCCGCCGCCCACCCAAACCTGCTCCTCGCGTATCTTGCCGCCAAACGTGGCGCCATCGCGGTTCATGAGGGCGGCGTGAATGGCAAGGATTGCGTCGAGGTCAAGCGGGCCGTCGAGCAAGAGCGCCTCGCGCATGGCGGCGACGTTACCCATGATGAGACGGGCGTTGCGGGGCACATCGCGGGAGACCTCGGCCAGGGCAACGTTACGAACGCTCGAGGTCAGGTGCTCAATCTGCGAGCTTGCGGATGACTCGCTCCTCAGCAGCAGGGCCGGCAGGTCATAGCCACGAGCCTGCTGCTGTGCGTCGAACTGGGCAAGGCGCACGAGCAGCTCAGACATGCGGGCAGAAAGCTTGGCAGGCACGTCAACGGAGAGCCCCTCGATATGCAGCGGCAGGGCCGCCTCGTAGGCAGAGCCAATCTTGCGGCGCTGAGTCTTGGAGATGAGAGGCGCAAGGTCTGGGTCGCCGTGCCACGGCAGCGTCTCATGCTCAATATGCGGCCACTGTCCCATGCGCTCACTTCTCCTCGCACGAAATAATCGGAAGCAAAGTATACTTCACTTCTGAAAATCGCCTAATTTCGGAAGCGAATCTAACTTCACTTCCGATAATCACCGCAAAACGGAAGCGAACCCTCGGTAAGAAGCGCATCGAAGTCGGCCTTTGGTGCCGTGCGAGAAAAGCTGTAGCGCTCGCCCTCCCCGCGCTTGTACAGAGGCTCAAACGTATGAAACTTGCCGCTCGTCTTGATGCGATAGACCTCGTTCATGCTGTAGGGTGCGTTCCGATCATCGCAGCTCCTACAGGTACGCCGTGGCCTCGCGAAGGAGGTCGGTCATGTTGTGGACGATCTTGCCGCTATTGGCAACGCGCAGCTTGAACTCCTCGGGGCCAAAGTCCATGACATGGTGGAGGTTCACGACCACCTTGCGGCTCTTCGCAATCTCAAGCAACCACTTTGCACAGTTGTCGCCGCAGGTGGAGGCATTAAAGACATGCTCCCTGTCGAACCTCACGAGCATGAGCGTTTTAACGCCACCCGAGAGGGAAAGAGGCGTGATGCTTCCAAGAACGGGGCTCTCGATGACACTTGCCGAGACAACCTCAGACTTATCGACGTCACGAATCATCTCGACGGAGAGCGGGTTCGTGATCCACGAGTCGCGATAGGTGTTCTTGAAGTACACCGCCGTATTGTAGATGGCCTCGGGCATGTGCCCAAAGTAGATGTTCAGCATATTGCTCTCAGCCCTCCCATAACCGCAGGTACACCATGGTGTCCAAATTGGACACCAGAAGCGTACAAATTATTGTACAAGGCATTTGCGCCCAAGCGTGTCCTCGCGAGACAATGCGAGGGTATTGGCGCAGCGCACGCCGCAACCGCAGGGACAAGGCCAAAGACCATCCCAGCCTCGTTTTGGTGTGGTGCACGCCGCAAGCTCATTTCCCGGGAGGCCACGTGATCGTAGGGTTGCTCGCACAAGTCGACGCAGGAAAGACCACGCTCGCGGAGACCCTGCTCTACGACGCCGGCCGCACGCGCAGGCTGGGTCGCGTGGACCACGGAGACTCCGCGCTCGACACCAACGAGATGGAGCGCGAGCGCGGCATCACGATCTTTGCCGCCCAGGCCGAGCTCGAGCATGCGGGCCACAGCGTCACGATCGTCGACGCGCCCGGCCACGTCGACTTCTCGGCCGAGGCGGAGCGTGTGCTTTCGGCCGTTGACTGCGCCGTGCTGGTAGTGGGCGCAAACAACGGCGTGCAAGGCCACACCGAGACCCTCTGGCGCCTCCTTGCGCGACGCGCCATCCCCACCTTTGTCTTTGCCAACAAGATGGACCTGCTGCCAGACGGCGACACGCCCCAGACGCGCGCGGAGGTGCTCGCAAGCCTGCGCGCCCACCTTGCCGCAGACGGCGGCGAGTTCATCGATGCGGCCGCGCTCATGCACGGGGACAGTACATACGCCAACGCCGCACGGGAGGCAGCCGCCGCAACCGACGAGACGGCCCTCGACGAATATCTCGAGACGGGCGTGCTCGCACCCGCCACCCTCGCGCGACTCGTGGGCAAGCGGCGCGTCTTCCCCGTTCTGTTTGGCTCGGCGCTCAAGAACCAGGGCGTCACCGAGCTACTCGACGCCCTGGTTGTCCTAGGCCTGCAGCCCAGCTGGCCCACCGCGTTTGCCGCACGAGTGTACCGCGTGAGCCACGGGGGCGGCGAGCGTCTCTGTTGGCTCAAGGTCACGGGCGGCACGCTGCGTGCAAAGCAGCAGCTAGAAGGCATCGATTCTGGCAAGCCATGGGCCGAGAAGGCCAACCAGCTGCGCGTCTACACCGGCGAGCGGTTCGAGCTTGCGAGCGAGGTTGCCGCCGGACGCACCTGTGCGGTCACGGGCCTTAGCCATGTGCGCCCGGGAGACGTGCTGGGCGCCGAGCCCGCGGGCGAGCCGCCCATGCTGGCTCCCGTCCTGGCCTACGGCGTGGAGCCTGGCGAGGGCGCAGACAACCACACGGTGCTCTTGGCCCTACGCGAGCTGGCCGAGGAGGACCCAATGCTGGGCGTTGCCTGGGACGAGCGGGTGCAGCAGGTAAGGTTGCAGCTCATGGGCGCCGTTCAGCTCGAGGTCGTGCGCGAGCTACTGCAGCGGCGCTATGGCCTTGCCGTGAGCTTTGGCCCCGGGCGCATCCTCTATAAGGAGACGATCAACGCGCCGCAGATGGGCATTGGCCACTTTGAGCCGCTGCGCCACTATGCCGAGGCGCATCTGCTGCTGGAGCCGGGCAAGCGCGGCAGCGGCGTCGTGTTTGGCACGCGCTGCAGCGAGGACGAGCTCGACCGCAACTGGCAGCGCCTCATCCTCACCAACGCCATGGAGCGCGACCACCTGGGCACCCTCACGGGCGCGCCCCTTACCGACGTGCGCATCACGCTGTGCGCGGGACGTGCGCACGCCAAGCACACCGAGGGCGGCGACTTTAGGCAGGCCACCTACCGGGCAGTGCGCCAGGCGCTCATGTGCGCGCGGGAGCAGGGCCACTGCGTGCTGCTCGAGCCGTGGTACCACTTTGAGCTCGCCATTCCGGCAAACAAGATCGGCCGCGCCCTGGCAGACCTCACACGCATGCACGCGCGCTTTGGCTCGCCCGATGCGACGGGTGAGACGGCCACGGTCGCAGGCGAGCTGCCGGCCAGCGAGCTGGGAGACTATGCGATAGACGTGGCGGCCTACACGAGCGGCCGCGGCAGCCTTACGCTTGAGCTTGCGGGCTACGAACCCTGCCATGATGCCGAGAAGGTCATCGAGCAGATGGCCTACGAGCCCGAGGCAGACCTGCCCAACACGCCCGACTCCGTCTTCTGCAGCCACGGCGCCGGCTACACCGTCAAGTGGAACGAGGTGCCGGCGCATGCCCACGTAAAGGACGACCCCACCCTCCTGCGCCCCTGGCGCGAGGCAGACGCGTCCTTCTTTGCAGGGTAGACGGCCTGTGCCGCACGCACGGGTGCGAGCGACGCCTCGCCGTCAAATCGCTGAAATCGACGCTACCCCACTTGAAGCTCACCAAATCGCTCAAATCGACGCTAGCGGCACATCGAGCCAGAGGTGAACACCTGGTGGCCGGCCGACCCCGCCCCACCCGACGAGATCTCGCGCAGACGCGAGATGTGCCGGCGCATCTTGCCACGGCCCAGGTCGCCATAGCGCAGGGTGAGGTCGCGCGCCAGCTCCTCGCAGCGCTCGGGGTCCATCACGTTCACGCCTTGCCCGCGCAGCTCGGCCACCTTGCGCTCGACCACCGCCACGAAGCTCTCGACGCCATCACAGCCAAGCGAGCCCACATACACGTTGTCCGAGCTAAAGCCAGCCTCGGCGCTCTCAAACGAGAACGGGTCCACAAACACCGTAACCTCGTAGATGTCATCGAGCGTAAGACCCGCCGCCACCTCCTCGAGCGAGTCCACATGCATGGCGCACTGCTTTAAGGCCCGCAGCTCCGAGCGATGCTTGCCCTTGCGGTCGCGCAGGTCGATATCCCCAAAGTTCTTCGTGACCCTCACCTCCGCGCGTTTGCTCTTGGCCTCAAAGACAAAGGCACCCACTTCGGTAAAGAGCACCGTATCGACCTGGCGCCACAACGGAGTCAGCACGCCCGAGCGGCGCGGCAACGAGCGCGAGGCCACGGGCAGGAACAAATTTGCCGCCAGCTGCGAGCCAAACAGGGGCGACGCCGCATCACGTGAGCGCACGCGCAGCGTCTCAAACAACGCCCACTCGCCCACCATGCCGCGCGACAAGGCCCTGGCGTCCGCCGGCACCACCGAGAAGGAGCCATCCGCATAGCGGGCCTTGAGGGCATAGCGCTCCTCGCCCTTGGCATCTGGGGCAGACTCAAGGCGCGTACCCGTTGCGCGGAACCACTGGCTCACGTAGTAGCGGCACTGGGCAAGGCGAAAGCAGAGCGCGCGGCCTTGCGCATAGCGCTCGCGGGCCTCTTCGACCCTTCGCCTGCCCAGGGCGAGGCGGGCCTTGAGGTAGAGCCTGCGAACAAACCCGGCCTGCCCAAGCTGCCCCTCAAGGTCCTTGGCGGCATCAATGATGGCCTTGGCCGCATCGTTTTGCGCGGCGAACTCGCGGGCGCGGGCATCATAGGCGGCCTCGGAGAGCTCGCAGTCGCAGGCGGAACAGCGAAAGGCACGGTCATCGCTCGCAAGCGAGGCCAGGACAACCTTGGCGCCACAGCTGGGGCAAACCACCCTAATGCCCTTGTAGATGCGCGCGTGGACTTGCTCGGACGTCTCCGGCGTCACATCGATGCTGGCGTGCTTGTGGATGCGCCCCTGCTGGTGAACCTTCTTGACCGTCTTGCCCACGATGACCTCCCAAGCTTTAGTTGGGAGGATGGTATCGAACAAGCGGGACATTAAAGAAAAAGGCCCATAGGGGGGCCAAGAGGCACCATGCGCGAGAGGAGCACGCGAGTAAAGAAGGGGGCTCGCACCTAAGGAGCCTCCCGCGCATGGCACTAGAATATTAGTCCATTCTAGGGACATTATTGCCGAGGTCGGTCAACGGTTTTTGCGCCCACGCAATATTGCGGGGCGCCCGCGGGCATCTCCCCTGCTTACGGCGTTGTGGCGCAACTAAATTCATTTTTCAAAGATCCGCGCGAGAAGGCCCAGCGGTACCCAAAGACGCCGTCACCGCACCAAACCCGGACGCACTAGCGCCTCTGCGCCAATCGATACTTGCGCAGCCTGCTCGTCTTGGGCGCCGTGGCCTCGATGAGACCGGCCTCCAGAAGCGGCTTGATGCGGTAGCGCACCTGGTTCATGGACAGCCCCGTCTCCCTCACCAGATCGCTGGCAGACATCTCCCCACGGTCACCGATGATCTCGAGCACACAATCCCCGCTCGGCGTAGCAGTCAATTGCAGCCGAGACGCTACGCGCCGTACGGAGGCACCAGAATCCACTGGCCTGTACAGAATCACCTTGAAGCTGTCGAGCCGAGGGCAAAACTCAGGCTCGGGGAGCCCTCGCTCGCGACACTCCCTAAGCATCATGGGAATGCCCGAGCCATTGCCCTCGGCCGGAGAGCCTGCGCCGTCGGGCAGCGGAACGAGGGACATGAGCCTCATGAGAGTGGCGTTGCGGCAGCATGAGGAACCGTCGGCAAGGTTGAGCTGCGTCTTCGTGCCGTAAAGACCCCCGGGGTTAAGAATCTCGATACGGTCGTCAAAGATGTCGACAGAGACGGCCTGGCCGTCATAACGGGGACTGTAGTCGCGGTGGATCAGGGCGTTGGCAATGGCTTCTCGAATGACCTCCTCGGGAACCTCGAGCTCATCGATACGCCCGGCGCCAACCACCACGGAGCGACGCCTCAGGTTCTTGGCAGTGGCTGCGACCGCGTCCACGACCATCTCGCCCAGGGTGCCCTCGCAGATCGTTCGGTCACGAAAGCGCAGCGCGCCAGACGCCCCCTTCTCGGTCCCAGCGTGAACGGCAACGTCAACGACCAGCCGGGGATAGAACTGCTGGGGATAAACGCCCGCAACGAGCAGCCCCGCCTTGGTGACGGAACCGTCCTCGTTCGTGAAGTTGAGACGCTTGAGCTTCGTTGCGCCGTCCCCCGCCCCCTTGAGCGCCCGAGGAGTCAGGCTCAGAGCGCGAGCAAAGGTTCCCTGGACCAGGCCGTCGTCGAGGTCAGATGGCACGGCACCGGCAACGGGAGAGCGGTCAAAGGCAGTTCGCTCCGACGCAATGGCGACCGAGAACAGCTCGTTATCAGAGAGGAGGATGTCCTTGTCGTCGACGCGCTTATAGCTAGCCCTGGGGCCGCGGCCAAGCAGATAGCAGGGCTTTGACTCAGGGGGCAGCTCCTCAATCTCAATGACGAGAACGGGGCATGAGTCGAGAAACGCACGCGAGATGGAATACCGAGGCGGGTTAACGAGCTTGCCCCGCGAGCCGCCATCCCCCATGCCAGCCACGAATTGTTCGCGCACACGGTTGATGTCGAAGTCAGCAACGGGGGCAAAGCCGTTTCTCTCGCTAATGCCCAGAACGATGAGGCCACCAGAGGTATTGGCAAAGGCGCTGACCGTCTCCCAGATGTCCTTGGAGAGCGAGGCGGCACATTCCTTGACCTCCACCTCGGAGTCATCAGTGCCCTGCCTGCGCAGACGAGCGACTATCTGCTCCAGATCAAAGTCCTCCATGCCGCACCTCACTCACGCTGTCAGTGATGTCACTAACATAATAGCACTCGTCACTCACACTATCAATGAGAATTGTGAGTGATGGGTGCCCGTGTTACTGACGCATGCGCCCATGAGGCCGCCAGGGCGCGAAACGAAAAGTGGCCGCCCAGCCTTCGTGCGTCATCCCCATGAACACATCGAGCCAGGTGGCCACCGCGTTTATCTTATCGCAGGAGCAAGGCGAGACGCTCCCGACAATTAATGACGTCCCTTCGACGTCCTCGCAACCTTGCAGTACCCGGAAGCCTGATCAAGGTTCGGGCTGTAATACGGGTCGCCCGCTGCCCTAACGCTCGGCCACTTCTCATCAAACAGCCGCACATCAGCTTCGGGATAATCGGGCGCATTATCAGGCTCAACGTAATAGCGCTCGGGACAGGCATCGTTCGTCCTGAGCTTCACCGTGCACGTCTGGGCTACGCGGAGGTCCTCGCTAAGCACGCGACGACACAGATCGGCGGCGCCAACCTCGCCCTCGAAGCGCTCGTCAAAGCCTCCAACGTGCTCGAACAGTTCACGAGAAATCGTCAGTCCCTGCCATCCACAGGCACTCACATTAAGGAAGCCCCTTGTATAGCACTGGTAACCAGGGAAATCACCCTCATAGCCACGGTAGAGCGGCATGATGCGCTTGGGCGTCACGGCCACCCCATATGTCTTGTTGCGCCCATTCCTGTAGAGCGTTTTGGGAGCAGCCACGCCAACGCCAGCCAGCCCGCACAGCCCTATAAGCTGCTCGACCGCCTCCGGCGTCACAAAGAAACACCCAGCATCAACAAAGATGAGGTAATCGCCCGTTGCCGCGGCGGCGCCTGCGTTAAGACGCGCAAGCAGGCCATCCCCAGTTTCGCAACGAACCACGCGGAAGGGCGCCTCATGCTCACTTTCACCAGCCCTGGAGCTCACGAGAAGGACTTCGACATCCTCGTAGGACGTTCCCTGCCTAAAGAACTCCACAAACTGCTCGAGAAGGCTATAGGCAGCAGAGATCTCGCCAACAGCGTCCGCAACGTCAACGACAACACTCACCCTACCCCGCACCTTGCCAAACCAGGGGTTGTGCAGCAGGTACAGACCCGAAGAAGCAATCGTTGCGTTTGTCCCAATGCGCTCGTAGTGAAGCTCCTGGGCCTTGCGGCACGAGAAGAGGCTATACGGCTTGGAGTCCGGATTCGTAGCCGTAGAGTTCTCACTGATGCGCCAGTGGTACATCACGCGGGGTACGTGGCGCACGGCACGCGCCGCGGAGGAGCAATACAGAGCCATGTTGTAATCCTGCGAGCCGTCGAACTCGGCACCGGGCTTAGGCATCGACTCGATGATCGTCTTACGGATGGCCATGAGGTGCACAATGGCGTTCTTGCACAGGAGCAGCTCGGGCGAGTAATCAGGCTTCAAGAAGGGATTCTGATGCCTGAAGCCGCCCTTCTTCTTGTCCTCGAGCACAAGGTCCTCATCGCAGTAGAGAAAGTCAATCGTGGGGTCCTCGTTGATGGCCCTAACGTACTCAAACAGCAAATCGGCATCGATGTAGTCATCATGGTCGAGGAAGCAGCAGAAATCACCCGTCGCCACCTCGAGGCCAGCATTCGTGTTCTCCGTGATACCCAGGTTCTTCTCGAGCGTCACAACCGTCACGCGAGCATCACGAAGCTCCAGCGCATGGACCGCAGCGGCAAGAGAGGGCAGCTCGGGGCTCGCGTTCACGAGCACAAGCTGCAGGATCCCATACGTCTGAGAGAGCACGGAAGACGCCATAACCTCAAGAAAGTCGAGAGGCGTCTTGTAAAGCGGCACGATGAAGCTAAAAGAGGGCTGCAAGGCAAACTGACCGGCGGCGGCCCTCTGTGCTCCAAGCTCCTCCGCGGTAGCCTTGTGGCTCTCGAACCAAGTCGTATAGGCGCGGTCTGTCCAGGCATCAATGGGAAACGGGTTAAGGTCCGCCTCAGACCGCACGCCCGCGACCTTCCTGGCAGCGTGATAGACCTTGCGAGCAGCGTTGACCATCGTTCCCATGTTGCTCCAAACATCCGAAGTGGCAGCAAAAGCCCCGCCGGGGATACCGACGGGGCATCACACACTAGTTTACTCGCACCAGACGCATTTACTCGGCGAGCAGCGTCTCCAGGTACTCGTCGAGCTCCTGCTCCCAGTCGGGCATATGGAAGCCGGTGGCCTCGAGCCTGGAGAGGTCGAGGGCACTAAAGTGGGGGCGCGGGGCGATGGGGCCCTCGGCGTTGGCGTAGTACTCGGCCGTGCTGACGGTCACCACGCGGTCCCCGTTGCCGTTGGCGGCCTCGAAGACCCTGTGGGCGACATCGGCCCAGCTCCTGACGGCGCCGGAGCCCGTGCAGTCATAGGTGCCATAGGGCGCGTGCGTCCCCAGCACGTGGAAGATGGCGGCCGCCATGTCGCGCGTGAAGGTGAGACGTCCCAGCTGGTCGTCGACCACGGTCACCCGGTCGAGTCCATCGGCAGGGTCGGCCACGCGGTCGGACAGCGCCCTCATGGTCTTGACGAAGTTCCTGCCGTCGCCGATGACCCAGCTCGAGCGCATCACATAGTGGCGCGGGCACCCCGCCACGGCCAGGTCGCCGGCGGCCTTGGACTGCCCGTAGACGGACAGGGGCGAGAGGGGCTCGGACTCGTCGTGCAGCTCGCGGGTGCCGTCGAAGACGTAGTCGCTCGAGACGTGCACGAGCGTGATGCCGTGTTCGGCGCACGCGCGGGCGAGCAGCGCCGGGCCCGTGGCGTTAGCGGCCCAGCAGGTCGCGCGGCCCTCGAGGGTCTCCGCCCTGTCCACGGCGGTGTAGGCCCCGCAGTTAATCACGGTGCCGTAGAGGTCCCAATCGTACTGGGAGTAGGCGTCGGGGTCGGACATGTCGAACGTGTCGATGTCGCAGAAGTCGAAGTCCTTGGCGACCCCGCGCTCCTCGGCGAGCGCCCTCACCGCGCGACCCAGCTGGCCGTTGCAGCCGGTCACGAGCGTACGCTTAGGCGCCATGGGCGCCACGTCGGACAGCATCGGGTGGTGCAGGTCCGCCTCGGAGACAATCGCCTCGGAGAGGGGAATGGGCCACTCGATGGCGAGCTCCGGGTCGGCGAGGTTCACGAAGGTGTAGGTCCTCTTGAGCTCGGCAGACCAGTGGGCGTCCACCAGGTAGGTGTAGGCCGTCCCGTCCTCGAGGGCCTGGAACGAGTTGCCCACGCCACGCGGCACGTAGATAGCCCTGGAGGGGTCGAGCGTGCAGGTGTACACCTTACCGAAGGTGGCGCTGCCCTCGCGAAGGTCGACCCAGGCGCCGAACACGGAGCCGCGGGCGACGGAGATGAACTTGTCCCAGGGCTCCGCGTGGATGCCGCGGGTGACGCCGCGCTCCTCGTTGAAGCTGACGTTGTTCTGCACGACGCGCAGGTCGGGGATCCCCAGGGCGACCATCTTGGCGCGCTGCCAGTTCTCCTTGAACCAGCCGCGCGAGTCGCCGTGGACGGCCAGCTCGACGACCTTGAGGCCCTCGATGCCGGTCTCCTCAACCCTCAGCTGCTTCTCGAACTCGATCTCTGTCATGCTCTCCCCCTACTGTCCCTGCGCCTTGTAGCGCGCCTCGGTGGCCTCCTTAGCCGGGCGCCACCAGGCCTCGTTGGCCACGTACCAGTCGATGGTCTGGCGCAGGCCCTCGGCGAAGTCGGTGTGGGCCGGCTCCCAGCCCAGCTCGCGACGCAGCTTGGTGCTGTCGATGGCGTAGCGGCGGTCGTGGCCCGGGCGGTCTGCCACCCAGTCGAAGTCCTCGGGGTCCCTCCCCATGGCCTCGAGGATCATGCGCAGCACTGTGATGTTGTTGCGCTCGCCGTCGGCACCGATGAGGTAGGTCTCGCCCATACGACCCTTGGTGAGGATGTCCCACACGGCTGAGCTGTGGTCCTCGGTGTGGATCCAGTCGCGCACGTTCTCGCCCGTGCCGTAGAGCTTGGGGCGCACCCCGTCGATGACGTTGGTGATCTGCCTGGGGATGAACTTCTCCACGTGCTGGTAGGGGCCGTAGTTGTTGGAGCAGTTTGAGATCGTGGTGCGCAGGCCGTAGGTGCGGGTCCAGGCGCGCACGAGCATGTCGGAGCTCGCCTTGGTGCTCGAGTACGGGCTGCTCGGGTGGTAGGGCGTCTCCTCGGTGAAGCGCGCCGGGTCGTCCAGGGCCAGGTCGCCGTAGACCTCGTCGGTCGAGACGTGGTGGTAGCGGATGCCGTACTTCCTCACGGCCTCCAGCAGACGAAAGGTGCCCTCCACGTTAGTGCGCAGGAAGGGCTCGGGGTCTGCGATGGAGTTGTCGTTGTGGGACTCGGCGGCGTAGTGCACGATGGCGTCGTGGCCGGGCACGAGCTCGTCGAGCAGGGCCGCGTCGCAGATGTCGCCCACGACGAGCTCCACGCGGTCTGAGGGCAGCCCGGCGATGTTGGCGGGGTTGCCGGCGTAGGTGAGCTTGTCGAGGACGGTCACGTGGACCTCGGGGTGGTTGCTCACCACGTAGTGCACGAAGTTGCTGCCGATGAAGCCGCAGCCGCCCGTGACGATGATGTTCCTTGGCTCGAAGGTCTCTGCCATGCCTAGTGGTCCCTCCTGTTGCTGCGAATCTCGCCGGCGGCGACCTTCTTGAGGTGCTGGCCGTAGACGCTCTTGCCGTAGGCCCTCGCGGCCTCCTCGAGCTGGGCGGTGGTAGTCCAGCCGTTCTCCCAGGCGATCTCCTCGGGGACGGAGACCGGCAGGTCCTGCGAGTGCTCGACGGCGCGGACGAACTCGCTGGCCTCGTGCAGGCTCTCCATGGTGCCGGTGTCGAGCCAGGCGTAGCCGCGGCCCAGGGTCACCACCGAGAGGGTGCCCTCGTCGAGGTACATCTGGTTGAGGGTCGTGATCTCGAGCTCGCCGCGGGCCGAGGGCTCCACGCGGGCGGCCTTGGCCGCCACGTCACCGGGGTAGAAGTACAGGCCCGTGACGGCGTAGGAGCTCTTGGGGCGCTCGGGCTTCTCCTCGATGGAGACGGCGTTGCCCTCGTCGTCGAACTCGACGACGCCGAAGCGCTCGGGGTCGTCGACGTGGTAGCCGAACACCGTGGCGCGGCCCGCCTCGGCGTTCTCCACGGCGCGGCGCAGGTGGCGCGAGAGGCCGTTGCCGTAGAAGATGTTGTCGCCAAGCACCAGGGCGCAGGGGTCGCCGGCGATGAACTCCTCGCCGATGGTGAAGGCCTGCGCGAGGCCGTCGGGGCTGGGCTGCTCGGCGTAGGAGAGCGACACGCCGTAGCGCGAGCCGTCGCCCAGCAGGCGCTCGAAGTTGGGCAGGTCCGCGGGGGTGGAGATGACCAGGATGTCGCGGATGCCCGCCAGCATGAGCGTGGAGAGCGGGTAGTAGATCATGGGCTTGTCGTAGACCGGCAGCAGCTGCTTGCTGGTCACGAGCGTGAGCGGGTACAGGCGCGTGCCCGACCCGCCCGCGAGGATGATGCCTTTCATTGGCAGTACCTTTCCTTAGGCAAAGCGTCACTTAACATGATATGGAATTAAAGCGAGGCACCCGCATTTTGACTAAATCAACGTCAGCGCCAATTCACCATTTTGGCCGCCCTTAGCCAACGACTAGTCAAGCACCCCGTAAGCCTCAGCTTTCGCTAAGTATCGCTCGCGCTTTCTTGCCGTGCGCTCTTCATGGCGCGACATTACCGCCCCTCCCTCGGCGCTCTCAACGCCCAGCTTCGAATCGAGATTCTCAAAGCCGATGCAATGGTGCGAATATCCCGTTCGAATATAGTGCTCGGCACAGGCAATAGGGTCGTTTCCAAGCTTCTCAGTAAGGTCAGGGTTTCCATTCATATACGAGGAAATAGAGAAGCCCGGATGCGCCACCCTGCCCTCATTGAGTCCAAACGAAACAAAATGGTCAAACGCCCCATCGGGATTAGTGCGATACAGATGATTTAGATCTTCGTAATGGCGAAGATAGAAATCGGGCCTGTATATCTTTCCGTAGTCAAGACCGTTGTGGAGAAACGGCCCATTGGGTGTCTCGCCTACGGCTAGCAGTTCGGGCGCAGACGCCGTAGCACTGCTTCCAAGTAAGGCATCAGGCTCATTCGGATCGAACACGTCGCAATAATACGGATTTAGTCCACGCTTAAGAATAAACACATTTAGCAAGCGCTCTGCCATAAAGCCAAGAGCGCGCTTCTGATAAGCACTTCGATACCTATCGAAGTCGATTCGGTCCTCCAGCTCCCTCAGAATCGAAAAGAGCCACCTCGAATAGTCATCGAGAAGCTTCTTCTTGCAAATAATCATATTGAACGGACTAAACGAGCTCGAGCGAAGAAATACTTCTTTGAAAGCATCAACGTAGAACGGATGAAGCTTGCGGATGACGAAGTACAGCTGTACCAAGTCGGTCGAGCAGTGAGAAGCACGGTATTGTTCCGCCACAGTCGGCGCAGAATACCCAACCGCTCGAGAGCACGAATAGCGATTAGCAATAATGCAGTCGTAGTTTTCGAGCAGCCCGCGGATTTCGGTCTCATTGAGACGACGCCTCTGATCATCGGGCGATGCAAATAACCTTCGATAGTGAACCAGGCCAACAATATCTTCTCGGACTGCTTTCCACATCCAATACTGTCCGGTCAGTTCGCAGTAGTATTTGTTCTTGCCCGACAGGGAGCCATCGCACGAATCATCGTACAGCCAATTGGCCTCTCGCTCGTTGCGCGCATTTTGTTCCGCCCCCACAAACAGCGGAGCGTATATCTCGTCATGCGGCAAATCAACGAATTTGTGAGAAACGATGAACACCTTCATGGATGGCCCCCATCATCAAACGCTACCGGCAAATCTAATCAGTAACAAACTTCGTGTAGTAGCCATCCCCCTTGGCGTAATACTCGGGCCATGCAGCCCTAAGCTTGCCCTGTTCTGACATAAAGCGAGTCTTCTTAGCCGTATCGGCCACATCACTGCCTCTACTAAAAGACTCGTAGTGGTACAAGACGGCGTTAGCGTCATAGACAACCAAGAAACCCGCAGCTCTTAGCTTTAGACAGAAATCAACATCGTTGTATGCAACCGCGTATTCCTCGGAAAAGCCACCGACCCTCTCAAAAGCAGCCTTGCTCGTCATGAGACATGCAGCGGTAACGATATTGACATCCTGCGACACAGAAGCCCTGAACATGTAGCCAGGGTCGTCCTTGTCCAAATTGGAGAAAACGTGAACAGGACCGCCCATTTCCACAGGGGAGGCGCAGTACATCATGGCAACGCCGGCATGCTGAATAGTGTCATCCGGATAGAGCAGCTTTACTCCAACTGCCCCCACGTCCCCGCGCTGGCAAAAACCAAGCATAGACTCAATCCAGTTTGGGGTAATTACCTCAGTATCGTTATTAAGAAGGAGGAAATACTCACCCTTCGCATGTGTGACACCGAAGTTATTGATCTTTGAGTAGTTGAAATCATCCTGCCAAATTAAAACGCGAACGTTGTCATATTGAGTCTGAACGCGTTCGTAATAATCGAAGGTTGCCTGATCAGTACTGTTATTCTCAACGAGAAGGATCTCGAAGTTTCTATACGAAGACTTAGACTCGATTGAATCGATACAACGAGTCAGGACCTCAACGCTATCCTTATTGGGAATGATGACTGAAACAAGAGGAGAGCCTTTTACCTCGTACTTCGTCTTGTACAAGAAAGGCACATCCGAGGATGAAACCGAGCCCTTAAGACCGCAACGAACAAGATGCTCTTCAAGGGCGAGGCGGCCGGCTTCTTCGGCATAAGGCTTGCTGCCGGAGTTCTTAACCGTTGACGTATCGCTCATTCGCCAGTGGTACAGAATCTCAGGGACATGTTCGAACTGACAGCCGGCATCAGCAAGCCTGAGAACGAAGTCGTAATCCTGGGCACCATCGAATTTTTTCCTCAAGGGATATTGAGTTGCGATTTCCCGCTTTACGGCAAGAAGGTGGGTGATGTAGTTGTGAACCCTCAATAGGTCGAGATTGAAATCAGATTTAAAGTGAGGATTAATGAACTCGCCGCACTCGTTGAGCACGTCCTCGTCGCAGTAGAGAGCATCGATTGACGAATCCATCTTGATTCGCTTCGCGTATTCCGCAAGAACCCTAGGGTCGAGCAAGTCGTCGTGATCAAAGAACACAACGTAGTCACCCTCGGCAGCCTCAACGCCCTTGTTAGTATTCTCGGCAATGCCGTAGTTTGCATCGAGCGTGACGGTTCGAACTCGAGCATCGTCAATCTTAGTCAAAGTCTCGCGAAGGCTGGCGTTAGCCGGAGTCGAATTAACAAGGATCAGTTCCCAGTTGAAGTAGTACTGGGAAAACACCGAGCTCAACATCTCATTAAAGAGATCGAGAGGCGTATTGTACAAAGGGACAACGATGCTGAACTTGGGTCCCTCGGCTACTGCGTAATCGCCGGGGTTAGCAAACTCTAGCAGCTTGGTCCTGCTGCCAATCTCCTGCTGCCAGCCACCTCCAACGGCGTGGCGGAACCATGCCGAAGAACACGTCTCGAGATATAGGGCTTTAGACGGGGCATCGAAGCACAGGAATCCGACCTTGCAGCCCTCTCCCCTAGCTACCAGGCAATATGTATTACCGTCGTTTGGAATCCTCGCCGAAAAAGACTCTTCGTTCCTGCGAACACCGTTGTATAGAACTTCGCTTCCGCCTTGAAAAATAGCCGAAAAATCTGAGACCAGGTTTCCACAACCATCAAGCAAATCGAGCTCATAATGGTACGACGAATCCGGGCCGCAAATGACGCCCTTGACGATAAGGCTGTTATCGCGCGATGAGGGAATAACGACGCGGGGATTGATGTGAATTTGGTTCGTATAGGTGTTGCGATCGATGTCCCTCATCCGATGCGCCTCCTCCCACCCAAAGCGATAGAAGAGACGCGAGCTCCACTTAATACGCTCGCGGGACATCGACTTCTTGAAGCATATGTCGCCGTTGGCAGACTTACCACGAACGATTAATTTCTTTGTATCTAACAACGGCGTAACAAGAACATAGCGCTTGTTCCTGCCCGCAGCTTCCATCTCATAGACCTCAAGCGGAAGTTGCTGGCCGGTTTCTGATACAGCGGAAAAATCCGGAACACCGCAATCGGAAACCTCGACTGATAGGTAGGCAGCGCCTTGGCCTCGGCACATCTTCTTAATCTGAATAGACATCTTTACCCCACATTAATGAATCCTGAGAAGCAGAAGGAGAACCATCTGGGCAGCGACCAACAACGATGCGAGTCCAAAAACAACGGAACAATACACGCGTTCGCTAGGTCTCTTCTCAAAGCTGATATTCAGCACGATCGCTGAAACGGGCACAACAAATGGCAAGAGATAACGAGGCTGCATGCCAGCAACCGTTGGAGATCCAACAGCCGTAAACGATATATAGAGAGCAGTGCAGGACAAGAAAACAGTAATGCCAACCAGAAATAGCGTCCAAACACGCGCAGATATCGAAGACGGAAAACCCGCTCGAGCAGTTCCGTCTGTCATAGATACCATGACGAGTAGCAGCAGCGGAGCGCCAGTCGTAAATGGATAGAGCCCCTGTAGGCTACCGAGATAAGACCAGTTCATAAGGGACAGGTCAATGTTGGCAACGGCCAAATACTCCTTGGCCATGTAACGGCAGATAACATAAGCGGCCCCCGCAGGGTCGGCCAGAATGTAAGAGACTTGGGCAGAGGAATTTACGTCCGAACCGCCCCGAGCATCGCCCGAGCCTCCACCTGTTTCAAACAGGGGAAGCGCAAAAGTTGCAACTGCAAGAAGGGCGACGAGAACGCCCGTTAAATAGAACAGCTTCCTCTGCCTATCGCTGACGAACTTACTCCGAGGAATCAAGAGAAGCAGCGCAAGCAACGGAAAATAGACCGCCTTCGGTGCCAGCGCCATAAAGAAGACAAAAAAGAGAGCAAAACACCTTGAAGTTGTAAGCGGAGTGCCATCAAGAAGCTCTCTAATCAGCATCGCAACGCCAAGCGCCAGCAGCGATGTGAGCCAGAAATCATACGAGTAATTCGCCGCCAGAAATAGATTGGTAGGAAGCAGCCCAACGACACCCATTAGCGTCTTTTTGACCGGAATGATACGAATGGCAAGTGAAAAGACGGCCACGTAAAAGACAAGGTTCATGAACCTGCCGAGAACGAAGCAGGCTGTAAATGAGAGGTGAAGTAGCCTCCCAAGCCACAAGCCAAACGCCGAGGGAATATACGCAAACGAACAGAACTGCGTAACGATCCTGCTAACTCCATCAGTTTTTCCAACCGTAGATACGGTATTTGCTTCGTTCAGCTCGGAAAGATAGCCGTACACCTCTTCTTGGTTCCACTGACGTTCATAGTCAACATTGCCTTCGGGCTTCCACCTGGAAAAAGAAGCATCATGGCTAATGCCCGGCTCGCTGTGAAATAGCTCTACAATCATGCGATCCGATGCCGTTGTCTCGACATCAGCGATATAAGAAAGCGAGACGGCGCTGCTGTAGTGGACCTCATCGTCCCAAGAGAACAGGTTGGAGACGGGAAACGCGGCCATGATTGCAAGGCCAGTGCCAAATGCTATAGCGACAAAGATGCGCTCGGGGCGAAATGCGGGCGAACACGCATTATACGCCAATGCCCCAAGGCTAATCTCAACGAAAACGACCAAAATCGCCCTAGACGCAGCTGAAATGTTTGCGGGAATAATGCAGATTAAGAGTGCAACGACCGCGGCTGCAATAACATAAGGGGCCGCATGCCTTAGCTGAACCTTACTTTTCTTCGAAAGTCGTGAAGGTCGAACGTTGTCGACGTTGTTCACGCCATTAGCATCGTCCTTAACCGGCAGATACTCCGTAGCGAGCATCGTTAGCACAACCAAGGCCGCGAGAACGATAGCCATACGCTTTGGCTGCCACGACGCAACGGATAGGACCGAGCCAGTTTTCGTTCCCAAAATGGTCAAAAACTCAATCAGAACGCTTATGCCCAGATCGATAGTAAGAAGAACCGCCAACTTCTTTGGAGTCGTATTACCAAATACGCTGTCCTTAGGGCGGCGAAAAAAGGTTAGGAACGCATATGCCTCCGCTATGAGGAGCCCAGTCGCCCACACCAAATACATTGAAAGCAGGTTAGTCCCCAATTGCGTATAGATGAAAATAGCTCCAGCTACAGCTATCCCGACAGATGCAATCAGCAGTTTTGAAAGCCTCTTCCCCACAATCTTGGGATAAGTCTGCAGAGCGTCACCGCCAACAAGGTGAAAGGCCGAACTCATTGTATGCCCTCCCGCAAAATGGATTCCAACTAAAATGTCTCGCGTTAATTCATAGTCAGTATGACAGTAAAACTGCAGTCTGTGAAAAGCGGTTATAAAACAAGGCACTTATAGAAGAAGATATAGTAGGTCATTAGAAGCTCATGGCCAGAGCGCTATCGACGGATATACAATTCTTTACCATTTCATCCGCAAAGCGAAATCGCACATTCCGAAACACAGCTGATTTGGAGCCGATATGTTCCGCGACAACAACGTAAAGACGCTGAAGGCCATGGCCGTCGGACGCAGCAATAACCTCGCAGTCATTCGACTTATATGCTCTTATTTCGTCATTCTCAGCCACTCCTTTGCCCTCCGATATGGAGCGGAGCACTCTCAGAGAGAGCTTTTGGACACCATCTCTCATGGATCTCTGGGCTTCGGCGCGTTTGCTGTTGGTTGCTTTTTCTTCTTTGGAGGCTATCTCATCGCAGGCAGCGCTGCGCGAAGCCATACGGGTTCTTCCTTTTTCAAGAAGCGCCTGGTTAGGCTTCTGCCTGAGCTCCTGTTCCTCGTCATTTTCCTAGCTTTTATCCTCGGTCCGCTCTTTTCATCCCTAGGCTTCGGCGAGTACTTCGGCAGTAATCAGGTACTTCTATTCCTCCTAAACGCCATTCTTATTCCATACCATTACTTGCCTGGACTATTCATGTCGAATCCTTATCCGGATGTTGTAGATGGATCACTGTGGACCCTGCCCGTTGAATTCTGCTGCTATATATTCGTTTTCTGTGCGTATAAGCTGACGCACTTCGACAAGAAGCGCTATCTTGCAGCGTGCAGCATCTGTCTTATCCCAACCATTGGATATCTACTGGCGGCATATCCTGCCCAAGTCAGTATTGTTAGGCCAGTCATTCTATATTGGCTGGGAACAACCGCCTATGTTTTCCGAGATTCCATCCGTATATCAAGGAAGGCGGCTTCGATTTCTCTCGCCGCCTTCCTCTGTCTTCTTGCAGCGGGGTTGTCAGACCTCGCAATGATTGTCTGCTTCCCCGTCTTTGTAACATGGGCCGCTTTCTACGCAACGCCACTAAAAGCGAGTTTGTTCCTAAACAAGCACGAGCTTTCCTACGGAATCTATCTTTGGGGCTGGCCTATGGGCCAAATAGTGGTTCAAGCCTTTCCCACCATTGACGTACATGGTCTTTCTCTTCTTTCTTTTATCCTTGCAGGTCTCTTTGGCATGCTCGGACTAAAGGCCTCAAATATGCTCACTTCACTGGCGCACAAGGCTTGGCAGAATTCAAACTAGCTAGCTCTGCCTTCCAGCGATTCTTAGTCCAAGGAACAGAAAGGCGACGAATAAGGCAGCAAGCAATCCCATAGACAAGTCGTATAGGAGAACTGCGCCCATCAACCCACTCTCGGCAATCATTATGCCTGATAGAGCATGGGCGACCAAGACAGAAACGCCATAGCCGACTACAACAAGGCCTTGGAGCCTCACCGTCACCAGGCCATAGTACAGAATCACGCTCAGCGCGTTGAAGGCGCCCCCTATAAGAATAGCCATCAGCTCCGTCCTATAAGAAGAGACGTCAACGCCGTACAGCCACGAAAGGACAGGGGTGCCATATGGATAGGCGACGGCCATAGCCAAGATGAGGGCAACGACAATTAGGGCCGCGCCTTTTCCAAGAATCCCATAGTAGCCAAGCCTGTCTCCAGAAGACCATTTCTCGGCGAGACTAGTAAGAAGAGGTTTAAATACAAATCCAACAAGCAAGTTGATAATCATTGCCGGCATATACAGAATCGAATAGACAGTCTGAGTCTCCTTCTGCATCACCGCCTCAATCCCAAACCTTGGAACATTCACCAAGTCATTGAGAAGGAACGAGGCAATAAACAGTGGGAAACAGGCTGCTAGAAGTCTTGCGAGAGACTTCCACTCAAACGACAGCTTTATCGCATTTTCGTATTTCTTTGCGGGAGGCAGATTGAGGATGACCTCAACCGCCAGAGAGCCAACAGCCGAAAGCAAACAGCAAATCAGCAAATCACCCGTAAGGATCGCGCCAGCGCTAAAGAGCACCGTGGTAGTAAGAACTCGAAAGAAAAAGGCTCTGCCCGCAATGTCAAGACGCCCGCGCTGTTGAAACATGCCATGAAATACGTCCTCGGTGGCATCAAAGAAGCGGAGCCCGGCAATCAAAACAATTAGCAGAGCATCATATGTTGGTCCATCTGCGTACAATGCGTAAACGATAATTGTCAGCGCCATCAAAACCACGGTGACAACGCGAGACCCGAGGTAAACCGAGAAAGGAAAGCGCCCTTCAGAATCCGTAGCCTGATACGTGCGCATCTCAAATGAGCCAACGGATAGAAACTGCTGGCCGACCGCGTAGGCAATCGAAAAGACGCCCGCGCTATAAGCGCCCGTGAAGCGTGTAACGATCAACAATAAAAGCGCGCTTGAGGCCGCGTTCATTAGGCTCCCGAGCGTGTTCCAGAAGTAGTTTTTCTTCAGCTGCTCGGCTGATTCCGACACTATCTAAAACCTTCCAAAATCAAGCTTTGACGGATGGTGATTCTTACGGTTGTCTTCAGCAGGCAGCTGCATGTAATCGCCATAGCCCCTACGAAGAATCGCATCATACTGCCTGGGAATCGAAACAGCTAAATCCTCAAACGTGATTTCTTTCAGAGGAAAGACTTCTTCCTTATGCACTCCCCAGTCAATGGGAGACCTGTCAGTAAAGTCGACAAAGAGCCCATCCGGTTCATCCGATGCAGCCATGGCAGCTTTCTCCCACTTTGAATGAATCCATGTAGGAGAAATATGGAAAACCTTTAGCAGGCCGTGGCCCAAATAACACAACAAAAGAACGAAGCCGCGCTTCCACCCCTCAAGGGACAAATGAGGACATGGAGTGCCGCAGAGAAAAGCGAGGCGAGCCCAGAACCAGGTTGCAGACAACTGCCGCTTTCTCAGTCTTGGGTTATCAGACAGCTTGTCAAAAGCGTAAACACCGATGCCAATGGGATACTGAAATTTACACTTATCAAATTCTTCGGGAACGCAGAGAGTGCCCTTCAGCACGAGATTGGCATCACAAGCGGGATAGTCACGCTCGGTCTTGTAATCAACCAGACCATAGTCATCGCCCAGAACCGCCGGCGCCTCAGCCATGAACCTCTCATAGTCGGACCTAAACATTGCCACGTCGATATCGTCATCCCACGGAATAAAGCCTCCATGACGTACGGCGCCTATCGCCGTGCCTCCGTAGATGAAATACGGAATCGATAGCTGCTTGCAAACGCGGTCAAACTCACCAAGGACCATCGTCGTTACGAGCTGCAGCTTTCTAAGCTCATCTTTATCTTCGTATTCTGTAAAAGACACGGTACTCCCCGTTACTTCTTTACTGGATATTAGTAGCTCCCAAAGCTAAGCCTGGCAGGGTAGTGATTCTTTCGCGAATCCTCAGGTGGAAGCTGCATATAGTCCCCGTAGAGGGCCTCGAGCATGCTCTCAAGCTTGTTGGGAAACGTTATATCCATGCCTTCGTATCGAATAGTCCTCAGTGGAAAGACGTCATCGAGAGAATAGGTCTGCGTAAGACGATCGGTGTCGCAGAGGTATCCCACTCTACCGGTATCTACACCTCTGTAGCGATTGCGAGCCTCAGTCTCTTTCTCGTATACCTTTTCCCTAGAAAGGCCAATCAGGTTAAACGTCTTCGACGCAGCCTTGCACGCCAGACGAACAGCGTTGCCGCGAACGCCCTTGATCTGGATAACTGGATCGGGAACGCTGAGCAAGATTCTCACATGTGACCAAAACCAAGCATCCCACGCTTGCTTTCTATATGAGCGCTCGTCTGCAGCAACATTGTCAAATGAATAGACATCAAGGAATATGCCCAAGTCCAGAGGAAGGTGCGAAAGAGACTCCTCACAGAACTGCGTCCCTTTTAGCATGATTCTCGTTGTCGGAAGGGGATATTCGATATTGATCGAGGCATTGATTACCTCGTACTTATCCGAATAGTCCCTGCGGACAATGGAGATCAGCTTTTCGTAGTCAGCCGCCAAAAGACCCACATCAATATCGTCATCCCAGGGAATGAAGCCCCCGTGCCGCAGAGCGCCAATTCCAGTTCCCGCGATACCAAAATAAGAAAGGCCGTTCTCATTGCAAATTGAGACAAAATCCCTAAGAATCATGAGTTCGCATCGCTGAACATGAGTGAGCGTTTCCTGATCATAAACTTTCAAATTATGCCCCGTCCCAGTTTGAGGAATCAAAGAAGCTCTGGCTAGTTAAGCAAGGCCCTAGTCATTGCTTCGACGAGCTCTATGTTATTCGAAACAGAGTGATTGCCCACGTGGGCAACGCGCACCATGTCATCAGAATGCTTCCCCCCGCATGGATTTAGCACAAAACCATCCTGTTCGAGCTTATCGAGCAATGCCCTTGCACCACCGCTGCGAAGAATCAAGGGTGTCAGCGCGTTCGAAATGGGATAGCTCGGCAGCTCAACCGGAAGTTCGATAACCCTCTGCCTAAAGTCATTGGCAATCGCCTTAACCCTCGCAATTTCGACGGCCGCTCCTCCATTGGAGATCAACGAACCCAGACGTTGATGAAGCTCGTAGATGACACCAACTGCAGGGGTAAACGGCGTCTGTCCACGCTTTCCATTAGAAATGTAAGATTTGAAATCGAAATAGTACGAAGGGCACTCGTCGGAAGAGAGAATCCTTTCCTTCATTCTGGGCGAAAGAACCACGCATGATAAGCCCGGCGCAAGGGCAAGGGCCTTTTGGGAGCTGACAATTACAGCATCGATATCGGAAGCTCTCATCGACAGCGGGTCAGAAAGAAATGCCGAAATCGCGTCGACTATAAATGTCAGGCTGTTGCGATGGCAGTAATCTGCAAGCATCTCGATGTCATATAGCTGGCCCGTAGACGTCTCGTCATAATTTACCAGAAGGGCCGTATGACAGCCGCCATCGGCAGCATCCAAGAGATCGGAGCTGAGCGCCTCTCCCTCAGGCACCTTAACTCTATCGTAGGGAATCCCGCGCGTCTGCAGAATCTCGCAGAATCGATTACCAAAAGAGCCGCCGTCAATAACTAAAGCGCGGTCATTTATGCCGAGGCAATTCATGACCGCAGCCTCCATACCACCCGTTCCCGAGCATGTGAGCATAATGCACTCAGAATCAGCGGGGGCATCAAGGAGGTTCTTGAGCATTTCACTGGATTCCAGAACGACTCTTGAGAAAGACTGATTCCTAAAATAGGGAATCTGTCTCGCTCGAATCTCTAGTGTTTCCGGATACATTTCTACCGGACCAATGGTAAATAGCTTCATGTCCATCACCTAAAATCGGGCTTTCCTAAGCAACTGCCGGGCATCGACCCCCATGCCAAGATGGTCAAGGATGCGCTGATAGTCCTCGATGTAGTCGATCTCGCTCCAAAAATGTCCCTCGACATCCAGCGCCCTTATGGGATGCGACTCACAAGCGGCATATAGTGCGTCTTCCCACCACATTCCATAATTCTCCTGCCAAATTAGCTGGTCCAGATGTGCCAGGAAAACTGGAAGGAAGCTGGAGCGAATCAGCGTGATACCAACGTACTCGCAGTCACGCTTCTCGGGGGCCATCTCCTTTCCATACTCGGTGATATAACCGTTCTCGAGGTGGAAAAAGTAATCCCCCGTTTCAGCCCTCGTCTTATCGCACAGCATCAGGCATTCATCAGGGACGCTGCAGAGCAAATCAAGGAGTTCTTCATTCCAGTACACATCGCCATTTGCCAGAAGGAGATCCTCACCATTCCTGATCGCCTCGAGAATAACCGGGCGCACAAGCCAGCAGGAGCCAATTGAATTCGTCACGCGATAGAAGGGATTGTCGTGAAAGACAACCTCAGGATAGGCTGACAACGCAGCGCGCACCTTATTTCGCTCAAAGCCAACAACAAGGTGCGGCTCCACGCAACGGTTTTTGAGAATTCCCATGGTGTGCGCAATGACGGACTCGCCGTCGCCAATAGAAAGTGTGCACTTGGGATCGTGGGGGGCATCGCTTAAGCGGCTGCCTACCCCCGCAGCCATAATCAGTGCCTTCACACTAGCCTCCAAACGGGCGTCGGTTTTAGACGCACATCTCAGCTAAGCGCGCGTTCGTTCGCGCCGCATTACCAACCTTACCAGCAACCCCGAGAAACCAGAGGTTTTTGATAAGGAACCTATAGTTATTGTCGTTCAGCGGCTGTTCATTCTTCTATTTTGCTCGACATAATTGAACAATCGTTCAATATCGCTATACTCAAATAGAACTTGAACGCAACAACAAGGAGCCGCAATGCTCACTAAGAATCAATTCGAGGTCCTCAACGCCCTCAGGCAGGCGCCCAACGCCAGCCAGCGAGACATCGCCTCGGCCTCAGACCTCTCGCTCGGAACCGTCAATGCAACGCTCAAGGCCCTCGTTGCAAACGGCTTTATCGAGAACGGCAGCCTCACCAGCACCGGCAAAGATGCCCTCGCTCCCTACAAAGTAGAGAACGCCATCATCCTTGCCGCCGGCCTCTCCTCCCGCTTTGCCCCCATCTCTTATGAGAAGCCCAAGGGCCTCCTGAAGGTGCGCGGCGAGGTTCTCATCGAGCGCCAGATCGAGCAGCTCAAGGCCGCCGGCATCGATGACATCACGGTTGTGGTTGGCTACAAGAAGGAGTATTTCTTCTACCTTCGCAACAAGTACGGCGTCGAGATCGTCAACAACGATGAGTATGCCTCCCGCAACAACAACGGCTCCCTGTGGCGCGTCCGCAACAAGCTTGGGAACACCTATGTCTGCTCGAGCGATGATTACTTCACCGAGAATCCTTTTGAGGCCTATGTCTGGAAGGCCTACTACTCCGCACAGTACGCAGAGGGGGCCACGAAGGAGTGGTGCATCACCACGGGCGCAAACAACCGCATCACCAAGGTGACGGTTGGTGGGGCCAGCTCCTGGTACATGCTGGGCCACGTCTACTTCGACCGCACCTTCTCGCAGCGCTTCTCCCAGATTCTCGACGAAGAGTACGCCCTCCCCGAGACCACGGACAAGCTCTGGGAAGACCTCTACATCGAGCACATCAAGGAGCTCGACATGGTGCTGCGTCCCTACCCCGCGGGCGTCATCAACGAGTTCGACTCCCTCGACGAGCTTCGCGTCTTCGACCCGCACTTCCTAGAAAACGTCGACTCAGAGATCTTCGACAACATCGTCAATGTCCTTGGCTGCACCAAGGCCGAGATTCACGACGTCTACCCCCTCAAGCAGGGTCTTACCAACCTCTCCTGCCACTTTGCCACCAACAGCGGCGAGTACGTCTACCGCCACCCGGGCATTGGCACCGAGCTGCTCATCAACCGCGCTGGCGAGGTGGCCGCCCAGAAGGTCGCCAAGGAGCTGGGCATCGATGAGACCTTCATCTACGAGGACCCCGCCCGCGGCTGGAAAATCTCCCACTTCATTCCCAACTGTAAGAACCTCGACCCACACGATGCCTCCCAGGTGGCCCGCGCCATGAAGATGGCTCGCTCGCTCCATGAGTCAGACGTAAAGGTCGACACCAAGTTCGACTTCTATGCCGAGGCAAAGCGCTACGAGAGCCTCCTTCTGGAGAAGGGCCCCATCGACATCCCCGGCTACGCCGATGACGCCGCAGACGCCGACGCCCTGGAGGCCTTTGTCGCCGCGGACAATGCCCCCACTTGCCTGTGCCACAACGACTTCTTCATGCTCAACTTCCTTATCGATGAGGCAGACAAGTACTACCTCATCGACTGGGAGTACTCCGGCATGAGCGACTACGCCAATGACTTTGGCACTTTCTGCGTGTGCTGTCAGCTCTCCCCCGAGGAGATTGACGCGGCGCTCGAGGCCTACTTTGGTCGCAAGCCCACGCGCGCGGAGCGTGCGCACAACCTTGCCCACATCGCCCTTGCCGGCTGGTGCTGGTACCTGTGGTCCCTTCTCAAGGAGGCCGAGGGCGACTTTGTGGGCGAGTGGCTCTACATCTACTACAACTACGGCCGCGAGTACCTCACTAAGGCGCTCGAGCTCTATCGAGAGGAGCAGTAAGCCATGAAGTTTGGACTCTTTAGTGGCATCCTTTGGGGCCTTGATACCGTTGTTCTGGGCATTGCTCTTGCCATGGCCCCCTACTTTGGCACGGCGGACGCCGCCGCCTTCGCCAGCATTGCCAGCTCCTTCATCCACGATGCGGGATGCGCCATCTGGCTACTCATCTACATGGGCGTTCGCGGTCGTCTCAAGGACACCGTTGCGGCCCTCAAGACCAGGAGCGGCCTCGTGGTCATGCTCGGCGCCCTGCTCGGTGGCCCCATTGGCATGACGGGCTACGTCATCGCCATCAACAACATTGGTCCCGCCTACACTGCCATCATCTCTGCCTTCTATCCCGCACTCGGAGCGCTGCTGTCCTTTATCCTGCTCAAGGAGCGCATGAGTGCCAAGCAGATTGCGGCACTCATCGTTGCCCTGCTCGGTGTTATGGCCATGGGCGTCATCTCTGCAGGCGACTCCGAGATGGGCAACACGACGCTTGGCCTCGCCGGGGCCGTCCTCGCCGTCATTGGTTGGGGTTCCGAAGCCGTCCTGTGCGCCTGGGGCATGAAGGATGACGCCGTGGACAACGAGACGGCCCTCCAGATTCGCGAGACCACGTCCGCCCTTGTCTATGGCCTGGTTGTTGTGCCCGTCTTTGGTGCCTGGGGCTTTGCCGCCAGTGCCATTCCCAGCTTCGCTACAGGCGTTGTTGCCCTGTCCGCCCTTGCCGGCACGGCATCCTATCTCTTCTACTACAAGGGCATCTCACTCATTGGCGCCGCCAAGGCCATGGCGCTCAACATCTCCTACTCGGCCTGGGCCGTTGCCTTTGGGTTCATCCTCCAGGGAACCGTCCCCTCCCTTGCCACCGTCTTCTTCTGCATCGTCATCCTCGTTGGAACGGTGCTCGCCGCCTCCGACTGGAACGAGCTCTTCGGCAAGAGGGCCGAAGTCTAGCTAACAAGCAAACACTTGCAAAAGGAGGGCCCGCCTCGATATCGAGGCGGGCCCTCCTTCCTTACAGGTGCGCCGCGCGATGCTTAGTGCCCGCCACAGACCTTGCACCTGGTCCTGCTGCCAACCTGAGAGATCGTTCCCTGGATAGGATTGCTTCGGTTCAAGGTTGGGCAAGACTTTGACTTGTGCCATGCCTTTCCATAAGCCGTCCAGTACACCGTGACGCCATCCCACGATCCATAGCTACCACCAGTGCCATAGCCAGGAATCCAAGCGCCATCGGAGCCAACGTAGTAGTCATCAATCCGCTGGCTCGTGGCCATGGCGCCCGATGCCGTGAGATAGTAGTTGCCCACCCAGCAGGAAGCCGCCATTGCGCCAGAGCCATAGAAGTAGTACCAGGAGCCTCCAATTGACTGCCAGCCAGTCAGCATGGCACCTGACCCGGAGAAGTAATACCAGGTATCACCCAGCAAGAGCCAGCCGGTCTTCATGGCTCCAGAAGTATCCATGTAATACCAGGAGCTGTCCAAGGCCTGCCATCCAGTTGCCATGGCGCCAGAGCCAGCAAGGTAATACCAAGTGCCGCCGAGATTGAGCCAGCCCGTCCTCATAGCACCGGAGGCATCGGCAAAGTACCAGGTTCCGTCGACCATAAACCAGCCGGTGGCCATGGCGCCAGAGTCGCGAAGGTAGTACCAAGACCCACCCAGGTAGCGCCAGCCAGTCGCCATGGCGCCAGAGGAATCGAAATAATACCAAGCTCCTCCAACGGAAACCCAGCCCGTTGCCATATAACCACTGGAGTCAAACCAATACCAGGTCCCGTCAAGATCAAGCCACTGACTGCATGGGTAAGAGCCCGTTTCAAACTCGTACCACCAGCCATGGCCGTTAGCCTTCCAAGAACCAGCGGGCTCGGCTGGCTCGGGCTCAGTATCGACAGCTCCAGAGACGATGCCATCCTGTCCCGCAGTATCGGCATATGCCAAAGGCGCAGGCAGGCCGCACAGGACTAAAGCTGAAAGCAGCAGAGCCACGAACAGTCTCTCTCTAAAGCCCGATTTCCCTGCCAACCTCATAGAGACCACGCTCCTTAACCGGCTGCCTATAGACGCCTTTAGTCTATCCATGCATTCATAATCCGAGGACGCAATTCTGTAGAAGCCCGCTTTTGCCGATAAACAGAAAAGGCGCCCGCCGGAAAGCCGACGAGCACCTCCAAGAAAAGCTTCGATCAAAGCAGTTACCAGATAACCACCTTGGTGCCACGAGGAATGTTGTCATAGATCCACTTGGCATTCTCGATGGCAAGACGCACGCAACCATGCGAGAGGTGCTGGCCAAGACGACCATCCTGAATCACCCTCGTGCCCTCGTTATACAGCACGGAGTGGAAGAGATAGTCGTTGTAGAACTGAGTGTAGTAATAGCAGCTGTAGCCATGGCCAAACACGTAGCCCTTGTCCTGCACGGTGAACTGGCCCTTAACCGTGGGCGTCGAAGGCGCGCCCGGGCTGCAGATGAACTCCTTGGTGACAGTCCAAGAGCCATAGCTACCGTAGTAGATGCCGACCCTGCAGTTGACCGTGTCTACCAGAATAAGGTAGTTGGTCGCGCTCGAATAACCCTGAGCCCAGTTGAGCATGTCACGGTACTCGGCATTGGTGGGAACCCAATGACCGTCACTCGCGCAGAAGTAGTACGCGCTGCCGTCATAAACCCAGCCGGTCTGCATGGCACCGGAGGAAGCTAGGTAGTACCAGGTACCGCCGAGGTTCAGCCAGCCAGTATGCATGGAGCCGTCGGCGTCCATGTAGTACCAGGCGCCGCCGGTCCAAACCCAGCCCGTGGCCATGGCGCCGGAGTTCTCGAACCAGTACCAGCGGCCGTTGTCGAGGAGCCAGCCCGTCTGCATCTTGCCATCGCTGGAGTCAAAGTAATACCAACGCCCGTCGACGACCTTCCAGCCGGTAGTTGCGGCGCCGTCGGAGCCGAGATAGTACCATCCGCCATCGCGAACCCAGCCGGTCTGAACGGCGCCCTTGTCGTCATAGTGACGGCGGACGCCATCGGCATCAACGTGCCAGCCAGTCACAGCGCGACCGGTCGTCTCGTCGAACAGGTGCGCAACCCCGCCGATGGTCACGCCGCCATGTTGGATCTTGCCATCAACAAGATAGAACCAAGCGTCACCAACCTTGGTGAGGCCGTCGTCCGGAGTCGACCCGTCTGCGAGCCTGACGACATCGCCCGAGACGGTCGCGGAGAGAACGCCATCGGCATTAATCCAGCTGGACTCACCGTTGGCACCGTCAACCCAGCAAGACGTGTCCATCGCGCCGGAGTCGGAGAGATGGTAGGTCGCCCCGCCCAGCGTCAGCCATCCCGTCTGCATCCTGGCCGTGACGCCGTCCATCCAGTACCACCTGCCGCCGACGAGCTGCCAGCCGGTGAGCAGGTTGCCGTCGGGCGAGGCGTAGTACCAGCAGCCCTCGGAGGCGTCCCGCGCCCAGCCGGTTGCCATGGCGCCGGAGGGGGCGAGGTAGTACCTGTAGGAGCCGATCTCGGCGAGGCCCGTCGCCATCGCCCCCGTCGAGGGGTCCATCCAGTACCAGGAGCCGCCCACGCTGCGCCAGCCGGTGAGCAGGGCGCCGCCCTCGCCGGCCCAGTACCGCCTGCCGCCGGCGAGGCACCAGCCGCCCTCCCCCATGGCGCAGGAGGAGTCGAAGGCGTAGGAGGCCGAGCCGACCTCCACGACCCCGTCGCGGGCGCACGCGCCGGTGGCGGGGTCGGCCCAGTACCAGCGGCCCCCGTTCGAGATCCAGCCGGTGCGCAGGTCGCCGCGCGAGGGGTCGAGCCAGTACCAGGAGCCGCCGTCGAGCAGCCAGCCGGTGTCCATGCCGCCGAAGCCGGCGAAGTGGAAGCGGTAGCCGCCCACGCTCGCCCAGCCGGTGGCCATGTCGCCGTCGGGGTCCATCCAGTACCAGGAGCCGCCGATCAGCCGCCAGCCGGTGGCGCGGCGGCCGCCCTCGAGCCAGTGCCAGGAGCCGTCGCGCAGGTCCCAGCCCGACGAGTAGCCGAGCCAGGCGCCCGAGCCGGAGAAGTCGGACCAGGCGCCGCCGCACTCGGCGCGGCCCGTGGCCATCGCGCCCGTGGCGGGGTCGAGCCAGTACCAGGAGCCGCCGGCGGCGACCCAGCCGGTGGCCATGGCGCCGGTCTGCGGGTCGAGCCAGTACCAGGAGCCGCCGTCGAGCAGCCAGCCCGTGCGCGCGGCGCCGTCCTCGTCGAGGTAGTAGCGCGCCCCGTCCCTCTCGACCCAGCCCGCGGCCGGCTGGGCGGGGGCGCCGGAGCCGGCGTTGGGCTCACTGGGCGTTTCGTCACTCAGCGGCACGTCGGCAACGCTCGCGCCCGTTATTCCGTCATTCGCCAAGGCATCGCCTGTTCCGTCTTTCCAATACTTGCGACCTTGAGTGGCATCCGCCCATCCATCCTGAATCGGCGTACCCTGTGCCTCGCCAGAAGCATCGCGTTCATCAGTCTGCAGACCGCTTTCGTCAGCAGCTTGCAAAGCTTCCGAAACGGACTCCTCACCAACAGCTATCGAGGGGGAGGTAATTAGAACTGAAGCTACAAGGATGCTTCCCGTCACGAGAAAGGGCAATCTATTCTTAAAAGCCATTGTCTGTACTCCCCGGAAACCAAACGGCCATTCTCTCAATTTAAGACAATCTTAAACTTTGCAATCCACTCCCCCAGAAATAGATGGGTTCTATTTGGCCAAGCGAAAAGTTGACCAATCGCGCCCAGCCGTTTCCCACAGTTTCATAGAATGAAGGGGTCGCTCTCAAATGCAAACTCACTACACTACGGAGCACGTATGCTTATCACTAGCCGCCGGCCTCGTTACACTGCCGCCATTATTGCCTTTACGTTCTTGCTCGGCAGTCTGTTCTGCCCCACTCCCTCATGGGCGGACACGCTGTCCGAACTCTACGGCAATCAGTTCGATAGGGCCCAAGTTCTAAGCGCGGGAGAGAATCCGGACGAGGCCGAGGCCCAAGCTCAAGCCGAATCAGACGACGCCGGGCAAAACGAGGACAACGGCATCGCCCTCTTCGCCGCAAGTCCACGCGCTCGCTCCATCTCCCCTCGCAGCATTCCCTCCGAGATGCTCTATTTCTGCAAATGGGAGAGCGGTCAGAACTACGACCAGGGACTGAGCTGGGGCGACGGCTATCACGCGCTGGGCTACTTCCAGTTTGACAATCGCTACGACCTTGGCTCGTTTCTCCAATCTGTCTATTACTACAACCCGAGTAAGTATTCGTGCCTTGCAATCATTGGCTCCCGATATAGCTGGGACGTAAGCGACGCCACTCGAAGCAACGGAACGTTCACCCAGCTCGGCAACGACCTCAACTCCGTGTGGCACGCCTGCTATAAGGCAGACCCCACTGAGTTCTCCCAGCTCCAGAACGACTGGGCCTACACCCAGTACTACGATGGTGTCACCGGCATACGCGGAAGCATGCAGGCCTTTGGCATCAACATCGACAACCGCTCGGACAGCGTCAAGAGCCTCGTCTGGGGCATGGCCAACCTGTTTGGGCAGGGCGGTGGCCGAAGCTATGTACAAAGCGGCCTCTACTACGGCGCCAACTGGTTTATCAAGAACTCCGGAATCAACGGAGCGATGGACGACGAGCAGCTCGTCACCACGCTATGCGACTTCGTCGTTAACAACGTCGCCCGTCGTTATCCCGGCCAGCCCGAGTATTGGAACGGCTGGCAGAACCGTTATCGCGACGAGAAGGCCCATTATCTTTCCGTAATGAAGAAGTGGGTCTACGAGAATGGGAATTGGTATTGGCAGGCCGTCTCCAATGGCGAGCGCAGCAAGGGCTGGGCTTACATCGATGGTACCTGGTACTATCTCGATCCCACGACTGGCGCCATGCAGACGGGCTGGGTCAATGTCGACGGTTCTTGGTACTGGATGAATCAAAATGGTGCAATGCAAACCGGTTGGCTCAAACTAGGTAGTGGCACATATTGGCTTAGTTCGTCCGGCGCGATGGCAACTGGCTGGAATATCATCTCAGGCTCATGGTATTGGTTTGACTCCTCAAGCGGAGCGATGGCCACATCGAGAACATTGATTAGCGGCCAGTGGTCCGACTTCACCAGCTCTGGCATATGGACCGGTTACTCTTCGGGCTGGGATAATCGCGATGGGGCTTGGTACTGGCTCGACAACGGAACGCGCGCCGTCGACTGGCAGCATATTGGCAGCTGGTGGTACTGGTTTGACCCTAGCACTGGAAAGGCCGCCCAGAACGAAATCTTACACATAGGCAGCTACTCATATGCATTTAATTCGGGCTGCGGAATGTGCAGCAACGGCTGGGCTCTTCTCGATGGAACTTGGTATTGGACTACTCGAGACGGCAACCTCGTTAGTGGCTGGATTCGCGTTGGCGGAAGCTGGTACTGGCTTGACACCGCAAATTATGCAATGCGTGTCGGCTGGGCTCGTATTGGAAGTGACCTCTATCACCTATCGTCGTCGGGCGCCATGGATACCGGGTGGCTGTACACGAACGGAAGTTGGTACTGGTTCGATCCGACCATCGGGAGCATGAGAACCGGTTGGCAGCTCATAGGCTCCACATGGTATTACCTGGATACAAATACCGGGGCAATGGAAACTGGATGGGTGCCTATTGGAGATGAGTGGTACTACTTGAATTCAAGTGGTGCCATGCAGTACTCATGCTGGCTTGGCAACTATTACCTCACCAGCAGCGGAGCCATGGCGAAAAGCCAGTGGATTGGACCGTATTACGTAGACGAGAGCGGACGTTGGATTCCCAATAAGGAACGCTAGCGGCAACTTGGCCAAATTGAACGCCCGGTACGGATGGCAATTTTCCGTACCGGGCGCGCTTTTCACTCGCGGACTGCCTTAGTCCGTCTTTTCGGCATCCTTGAGCTCCTTTTCCAAGAGGGCAACTCTCTGGGCCAGATTCTTGACCGCAGCAACTAACCTGCTGACAGCGATGCTGAGCGAAAGGCATATCGCAAAAAGGACGGCAATAGCCACGATGAGAATGAAGTTAGAGGGTGTTATAAAGCCCAACGTTCTCGAAAACCAGAATGGGATAACCGGAAACGCATCGCAGATGAGAATCGCGATGCAAAGTACCATCCAAAGCAACGAGTATTTAAGTTGTAGCTTCCCCTTGGAAACAAGTCCAAGCACATAGATAAGGAATATGAGAAAGAAAGCAGCAGCGGAGATGCGAATGACAACGCTCATGTCGCTATGCCTCCTTTCCATGAGTCCAGCAAACAATCCAAATGGCCAGAGAAACCTTAATCATGTAATAGACCGAGGAAAAGCCACCGATGGACGATTGGCCACCCTGGCGCTCCAGCATCTTTACCGACGTCTCTCGAACGGAGAGCCCCGTCTTCATTGCCAGGGCAAGTGATTCAGGCTCCGGGTAATCGTCAGGATAGTTCTTGCAGAAAAGATCAATGGCCCTTCTGCCACACGCGCGAAAGCCAGATGTTGGGTCTGTAACTGTCTCTCCCGTAAAGAGTTTAATCCACCATGAAAGCCAAGTAATGCCAACGCGGCGCATAAAGGTCGACTGGAATCCGTCCGTCTTCTCGAGAAAGCGAGAGCCGACCGCGAGGTCAGCACCATTGCTGATTTGCTCGACTAACTTTGGGATGTATGAAGGATCATGCTGACCGTCGCCATCGACCTGAATGTCGATGTCATACCCGTATCGTTGAGCATATTTGTGGCCAGCCTGTACTGCCCCGCCAATTCCAAGGTTTTGCGGAAGATCGAGGACGTTTAAGTCGTTTGCACGGCAAATTGAAAGCGTGTCGTCCTTTGAGCCATCGTTTACAACAATATAGTCATAACCACACGCTTCAATTTTGTGAGCAGTCGCAAGAATGCACTCACTTTCGTTGTAAGCAGGGATAATGACGAGAACGCGCGGCTCCGCAGCATTCGTTGTTTCAATAGATGGCATGTAGCTCCATGGTTTCGTATCGGCTTCAATCTTCTGAAGTATAGTTAAGTCTAATGCTTACGATCCGCGTTTGAAACATCGCTTCAGCCCTCCATTTTCAAGGAGTTCCGTCTTGTTCTCGCCTTCCGATCACACGTTTGCCCTTTGCGCCTACGGAGCATCCCCCTATCTTGGTGAGTGCGTCGAATCCCTCTTGAGCCAAACGGTTAATTCGCACATCCTCATCTCAACCTCAACGCCAAACGAAGGCATCTCCTCCGTAGCAAGCAAGTACGGCATCAAGCTCTTCGTTAATACGGGCGAGCCAGGAATTGCCCATGACTGGAACTGTGCCATCGAGCACTGCGAGACTTCCCTTGTTACCATCGCCCACCAGGATGATCTCTACGAACCCCGCTATGCTGAGCGAATGCTCGAAAAAGTAAATAGCACGGCAAGGCCGCTCATTTTCTTCTCCGGCTATGGCGAGCTTCGCCCCGAGGGCAAGGTCACCAGCAACAGACTTCTCAACATTAAGCACGCGCTGCTCAAGCCCCTTGAAAACGGCCATTTTGGCAGCTCGAGGCTAATTCGCAGGCGCTGCCTCTCACTTGGATCGCCCATCTGCTGCCCAGCCGTAACCTACGTCATGCCAAACCTCAATAGGCCCCTATTTGTGGAAGGTTTTAAGTCCGACCTCGACTGGCAAGCTTGGGAGAAGTTCTCGCGCATGGAAGGCTCGTTTGCCTATGACCCTGAGGTTCTCATGTGGCACAGGATTCATGGCGGCTCTGAGACATCGGCCCTCATCAAGGACAATACGAGGACCAGGGAGGACTTGGCCATGCTCTCCCTCTTCTGGCCCAAGCCCATAGCCGCATTCATCAACCATTTCTACGCAGCCGGGCAAAAGAGCAACGGGTAAGGCTATCTTTGATGGAGACATTCAGGCCGAGGCTATAAACCTCGGCCTGAAAAATGTAGGCTATCAATTAATGTCTTGGAATCCAATTCTTGGTTATCATTTCGTAAGCAGCACTAAGGCGCTTTATGCACATTGATGTCACCATAACAAAATTAATCATAAGCGCCACGGATAGTGAGATATCGATCTTCCAGATATCCGTTCCCATTGGAGCCGCAGCTCTTAGCGCCAACAACAGGACGGCCCCAAAACCACAAAGTACTGCCCATAAGACTTCGTTAAATAGCTCATCTATTAATTTTGATTCGCCTGAAGTTGGAATGGGTCCGTCACTCGATGCAAGCTGCAAGCGCAGCTGAAAAATCATGACAGCCACACCACATAGAAGCGCCGATATAATTGAGACTGCCGTTATGACGTCGGTAGACAGGCTATCGACTGCTTGAGGGTCCAGCGGCCAGCACACAAAGAATGCGGCGCCACCCACTAATGGTGCGACCACTTGAATTCCGACATCCGAGTAGCTAATTATTTCAGTTCTTGCATCGACAAGCGTGGCGAAGTACTTTAAATAAACACTTGTTAGGTTCATTTTCCCCATTCCGCCACCTCCGTTCAAGCGAATGAAGAACCTACAGCATTCTGCCATACGAATCATAGATTCCGTCGGCAATCTCTCGACAGCGGTTTATAAGCTCGCTATCTGCGACCGGCGCCTCCCCAGATTCGTTCAAAATTTCAACCACTGGAACACGTAAGTCACCATCAAGTGCAAACGCTCTCGATGACCCGTCTTTTCCTCTAAGACGAACCTTATATTCCTCTTTTCCGTCGAATTCATCAGGTATTCCCAATACTGCAGTCAAACTGCTCTTATCATTAAAAATGTCGTTTATCAGACGAAGCGGGAATAACATGTTCCTCTTATGCTTTACGATATGCGAAATATAAGCTGGCTCGATAATTACTCCTTCGCTCCTGTCAGAGCTGCGAACATACCTTCTAACTTCAATCTCTTCAATTCCCTTAAACGCCTTGAGCGCCTGTTCTTCCTGTACCTGCTCGCGATTTACGCTTGCCCGTATCTGCCCCTTCTTGATATATCCTTCAAACGCCGAAAGCACGACCGTCGGCCCGGCATCGTTGGGAACCCTCTCCACACATGCAAGGGCATACCCATACTCCTTTCGCCGAATTAGCACGAAACGCGAGGAAACCATATCCGCCTCGTTCGCTCCATATCCGTAACTCTTTTCTGCAGTCGCGGTGTTAATAACCGAGCCTGAAACGCCCGCCCTGCCAGACTGCACCGTAACAAAGCAGCAGTCAGAGTCTTGTGCAGGCGTACCGACCATGAGGAATCGTTCGGTGCCACTGACCTGAATGAGGTCATTTTCGTTACGGCAAAACTCTCCAAATACTTCCAAGATATCGACGCCCGCAATATCGTTTGTCCAAAACACTTCATCGGGTTTTCCTGGCTTGTTGAGCCACAGGCGATACACGACCAAGGTTCTTCTCGCAGACAGGGTTTTCATTCCTTGCTCATCTTCCTTTCGCCCAACTCAGCGAGCCGTATCGTCACGTCATTTCACATCTCGGCTTTACTCAATTTACATCTATGTCCTATGGCTCAGGACAGCCCAGGCCAATCCGAGCCAACATCTGCCGGCTCGTACGGGGAGAGAGCGAGCGACTAAGAGAGACAGCCATTGCCAAGCAACGCGCCATCGCTCTACCCAAATATTAACGAGACCGGCGTAACCAGGTTGGGCGGCGTTACGCCGTCCTTCACGGCAATGATGTTGTCAGCAACCGTCATGCCCATGCGCAGGTTGGTCTCGTATGTAGCCGATCCAGCATGAGGCGTAACAATAACGTTCGGTAGGTCGGCAAACGACGGGGCAGGGCCTGGCTCCTGCTCGTGCACGTCGGTCGCATATCCCATTAACTGGCCAGATCGTAGCGCCTTCTCCAGTGCTTCCTTTCTGATGATTCCCCAGCGCGAGGTGTTAACAAGAATCGCGTCCTCGCGCATCATCCTCAGCTCTTTGGCACCAATCAGGTTGGCAGTCGATGCAGTGAGCGGCGTGTGAATAGTCACGATATCGCTTCGCTTGAGCAAGTCGTTCAGCCCCGTGAACATCAGCCCCGTCTTTGCCGCATCGGGCCGCTGACGAATGTCGTTGCCCAGGATATCCATGCCAAAGCCCATCGCACGCCGCGCAACGGCAAGGCCAATGTCACCCACGCCAATGATGCCAATCGTCTTGCCATATAGACTGCGCCCAGCACGCTTTTCCCAGATACCAGCCTTGAGGTCATTGTTCATCTGGGTAATGTGCCGCTCAAGATCGAGGATGAGGCCTAACGTAAGGTCTGCTGTCTCCTCAATGTTGACACCAGGGGCATTCACGACCATAACGCCCTTGTCTGTCGCCGCCTTGTAGTCAATGCCATCTATGCCGCGACCATGCCGAGCAATGACCTTCAGCTTTGGCAGGGCGTTAATCACGCGTCTCGACATGCCATTGACGCCAAGAATGACGGCATCGGCATCCCTTGCGCAGCCAATCTTCTCGGCATCGGTCAGCACGCGGCTATGCTTAATGATCTTTACCTCGCAGCCGGCATCTTCAAGCCGTTGTTTTGGCTCCGTCGTAAAGACGCCAAACGTAGCGGCAAAAGAAACGACTTTGAAGGGGGCATTCTGCATTTCCAAGGCTCTTCTTCTTGAATAACGAATCTGGACAGGAGTATAAAACGGAGCGGCACAAATATGGGCCGGGTCATTTTGTTAGATTGACCCGGCCCGTCCCGCCTCTATGTTGCAGGCGGCTAAATCATTTCAAGCATCGCGCGGTGGAGCCTCTTTCTGGCGTCAGGATCTTTGTCATTGAAGTGGCGCGACCCAGCAATATAACGCTCAAGCGCTTCGAGGTTTTCCTCCTTGGCGTCGATGCCCAGGTCCGGAAGCGTAAGCGGCATTTCCATGCTTCTCAGCATGTTCTTCAGGCCATCTTCTTCCTTCTCAAGCCCATTGAAATACAGCTGACAGAACAGGCCAACGGCAACAATTTCCCCGTGAAGGGACTGCTTCGCCTCTTCGGTAAAGAGCGTTCGCACCCCGTCATATATCACATGGGCAATCTGAGTTTGGTTATATCCCCTCGTGGTGTTGGAGATAACGCCGGTAACGGGCACCGCGGCAAAAACGACATCTTCCAGGGCCTTAGTTACCCGACCCGCCCTGTTGTCCTCAATAGCCTGCTGCCAGCGACCATCAAGAACGTCATAGGTGTAGCACGCGAGGTTATACGCGGTATACAAATCGATGTCCGTTGACGCCAGCTCGAGGTCTGGTCTGCCGTTCAATATCTCGATCTTCTTGGCCATTGCATCGACGATCCCGGCAGCAAGATACCGGGGCGGACATTGGGCAATCACGTCGAGGTCTATGTAACACCCGTTGACCTCATGCCCATAGCGCCACGTAACATCCTTGGCTCCATCTGGTGTGTACATCACACTCGTGCATGCCCCTGGTGCGCACTGAGCAACGTTGGTGGGAATGAGCGTTGCACCAACACCGCTCAGCTCCGCAGTAGCCTTGGCGAGGTCTATTATCTTGCCTCCGCCAATGCCAATAATCTGGCTTGCTCCAATTTCCTTCGCCTTACCGCTGAGCTCCCTAGCCCCTTCGGCACAGCAGGCACCCTTCCAGATCACAAGGCTTGTTTCGATTTTTGACTCTTCAAACACGGGAACAAGACGGTCTCTCACAGCTCCCCATGAGCGCTCGCCAGCAATCACAAGAGCCTTATTGCCAAAGCGAGACAACTCATCTCCAAGCTGCTCCAACAGGCCTGACGCCTGCCTGTACCGACCCATACCAAACTTAATTGCCGAGTCACGCGAAGACAAATCCATTAGAACCTCCATGCAAACGAAACGGTTAATGCGACGGGCAGCCCATCAAGTCCTACGAAAGGTCGCAGGTACACCAAATCTCCTCGTTGTGATAGACCGCAAAGTCATCGAACCCGTAAGCCTCGGACTTGCAGGGCATGCCGTTGCACACATCTTCGAGAATGCCGTACAGCTTCTCGCCAAGAGAATCAATTGTGTCAGAGCCATCGATAACACCAGAGGTATCAAGATCGGTGTTATCCTTCATCGATTCGTACGTCTCGGGGTTACCCGTAACCTTAATCACGGGAATGAGAGCATTGCCCACGGGGTTACCGCGTCCGCTCGTAAAGATACAGACCTGTGCACCGCCAACGGCCATGCCCGACACGCTCTCGATGTCATATCCAGGCGTATCCATAATGACGAGGCCATTTTCAGACGGGATCTCGCCATATCCAACAACCTGGTTAATAGGTCCTGATCCCCCCTTGGAGATGCCTCCGAGGGCCTTCTCCTCGAGAGTAGAAAGGCCACCCTTCATATTGCCCGGGGTCGGGTTTGCTCCACGGACGTCAATACCGTTGGCAATAAATTGATGCTCGAGGTCTTGAACAATCGTGTAGATGTCGTTCCTGACCTTATCGTCCTTTGCACGCTCGCCAAGCAGGTGCTCGGTACCAATGAGCTCAGTAGTCTCTCCCAGCATCACCGTTCCGCCCTTGGAAATCAGGATGTCAGAGCAGGCGCCAACGGTTGGATTGGCGGCGAGACCACTCGTGGCGTCAGACCCACCGCAATTGGTAGCGAGAACAATCTTGGAGGGCTCAACAGGGACGCGAGGCACAAGCCCCGCCTCGGCAACCATCTTCCGGGCGAGCGCAACGCCGTAGGCAATTGCCTTGGGCGTACCTCCAAGCTCCTGGATGGTAAACACTTCCACGGGCTTGTCAGAAAGCGAACGAACATGCTCAGCCAGCTCGTGCGGCTTAGTCGTCTCGCAGCCCAAGCCCACAATGATCGTGCCATAGACATTCGGGTTCTGGGTAACGTTGGCAAGGCAGCGGCGCATGATATCGATGCCTTTGCCAATCTGTCCGCAACCCTTAACGTTGGGAAGAGCAACCGTCCCCTCGACCTGTGCGGCAATCCTCTTGACAGTGTTGTTTGCGCAGCCAACAGTTGACAGGATTAGGACCTTGTTTCGAATTCCGACCTTGCCGTCAGGCCTAATAAATCCGCTAATCATTGGTCTTTACGCTCTCGATGTTGTGGACGTGCACATACTCCCCACGCCTAATTGCGCAAGTGGCGCGCCCGATGGTTTGGCCATACTTAGTTACAAGATCGCCCGGCTCCAAATCCAAATAAGCCAGCTTGTGATAGCGGTCAGCCGCCTCGAGCGCCTTCAGGTCGCCCACGACGGTTCCGTCCTTGCGCGTAACCGTAATCACGTCACCGCTCTGGACGGCGTCGATAACCGTGATGACGTTGTCCTTCTCGTTCATAAGCAAGGCGCGCTTATTCATGGCTCTCCGATCAAAAGAAAAGGGCGGGCGGTATTGGTGCCCGCCCCTCGCCACTCTTACTCTTCCCAGACGATATGCTCTGGCCTCTCTCCCCTAGCCACAAGCTCGGCATTGCCGACACAGATGTCGCCCATACCTTTCAGCGCCTCTACCGTATAGGCCCCGATATGCGGCGTGATGAGAACGCGGGGATTATTGAGGAACGGATCGTCGGGAGCAGGGGGCTCAACGCTCGTGGCATCGATTGCGAGTCCCGCAAGCCTGCCGCTCGAAAGGGCGTTGACAACGGCATCCTGATCGAGCATGTCGCCTCGCGCCGTGTTAACGAGATATGCCCCCGGCTTAATTCCAGCAAGGAACTTCTCATCAACAAGATGGAAGGATGTTGGGTTAAGGGTCGCGTGGAGCGTAATGACATCAGACTCGGCAACGAGCGTATCCAGACCAACATACTCAATGCCGGCCTCTTGCGCCCACGCCTCATCCCTTACGGGATCGTTAGCAATTACCCGCGCGCCGAAACCGTGATGGAGAATCTCCGCAACGCGACTGCCGATATTACCGCAGCCAACAATACCAACCGTTCGGTTACGGAGTTCAAATCCAACGAACTGGCCACGGTCAAGCCATCTGTTAGATTCGGCCGCACGCGTGCCACGCCAGAACTTGCGAATCAAATCGATCATTTCGCAGACGGCACATTCGGCCACGGCCTCCCGCTCAACAGACTTCTCAACCTTCGTGACGAAGCATCCGCACTCCCTTGCGGCGTCAACGTCAACGTTGTTGAATCCGAGACCGTGGCGAGCAACAAGCTTCATCTCAGGCTTGCACTCAAAGAACTCCCTGTCGAACTGGGGCGTTCCAGAGGTGATGATAATATTCGCATCGCCAACCGCTTCAGCAAGCTCCCTGCCACAACAATCGCCAGGTACGCTTACCCGCTTCACGGGTCCAAGCTTCTCGAGCCGCTCCATATGATCAGGGATGGCATAGCCAAAAGAATTCGTATTGGTGATAGCTATACTCACACCACTCATGTTCTGCCCCATGACTCAACCTTTCAGATGCGCTCGGCTCGAGCTATTCCAACATGTCGTCGCAAGCGGCGGCGTACTCCTCGACCTTCTTCATACCAACCTTCTTCTCGACGATGTACCAAACGGCAGCGAGAACGACGAGAATAATCGGGATGATGACCACAGGATTCGTGGTGCAGGCCTTGAAAATGATGTAGGACATAAGCAGGGACGGTCCGCAGAAGGAGCCGATGAGACCCGAGTCAAAGCTCAGACCGGTAGCCGTAGCAAAGCCGGTCATAGCCTCAGCAGACCAAGTTCCGCAGTAGAGAACCGATGCCATGACAACGGTGCCGATGATGAGCGAGCGGAACATGTTGCCGCGGCAAATGGCCAGGATAAGGCAGATGCGGAACGTGATGACCGCGAGGTCGGCAAACGGAAGCATGCGGTTACCAGGCAGAATCACAGCAAGAAGAATGGTGATGGGGGTCATGAGCAGCGTCAGCGTAATGACGGACTCATCGCCGACGATGACGGCAGCGTCAAGGCCAATGTGAAGCTCTCGGCCGTTGAAGTGCTTCTGGCACCACTCGCCAGCCGCCTCGGACACGGGCATAAGGCCCTCAACGAAGATCTGGGTCATGCGGGGGATGAGCACCATGACGGCAGACATGTAAATACCAAGGGTGAAAATCTTACCCGGATCATAGCCGGCAAGCGCACCAATGACGCAGCCGAGGATAAGTCCAAGCATCCAGGGCTCACCGAAGAAGCCGAGATACTTGCGAACGCCAGACATATCGATATCGATTTTGTTGAGACCGGGAATCTTATCGAAGAGCCAGTTCAGGGGAGCCGCAATGATAAGGGAGCTCTGAGCAGGCACATGAGGCAGCGAAACTCCGGGGATGCCAAAGTAGTGAGACACAAAGGGCTGCGTCCAGTCGGCGAACTTGAACGTGATGATTGACATGATGGCAACGCCAATCAAAGCGTATGCAGGGTTGCCGGTCACGAAGAAGATCAGGCCACCACAGGTAAGCATGCTGTGGTAGTTCCAAATATCGATGTCCATCGTATCCGTCAGCTTAAGAACCACCATCACGATATTGATGGCAATAACCTCGAGCACGATAACAGGAACGAGGGTGCTTGCCCAAGCGGCCGACGCAAGAGCGCTCCATCCCACGTCGAGAACATCGAGCTGAATACCAACGGTATCAACCATGGCCTTTGCCGCGGGGCCAAGCTGATCCTTCATAAGCTGAACGACAAGGTTGATGCCTGCGAAGCCAATGGCAATCGTAACACCGGCCTTAAAAGCCTTACTCAGCTTCAGACCAAAGAGCAGGGAGAGAAGCGTGATGATGATAGGCAGCATCACGTAGACTCCGGCGTTCATGATGGCGTTAAACACCGTCATGAATCCATTCAGGAATGCGTCCATGCCTCTTTACCTCACTTTCCTTTCAAACTGGTAATCCATCAAACCTATACAGACCGACAGTGCCTCTCCCGCCGGATACTGCCTACTTGACCGCGTCGAGAATCTGCTGCAGGACGGCCTTCTCGTTAATGCCCGTGAGCAGAGGAGTTCCCATGATCACCGGCGTCTGGACGGCACCCTTCTTGAACCTGCCCGAAGTAACCACAAGGTCGTAATCCTGGGCGAGATGCTCCACCTCCTGGACGCGACATTGGCTGTACTTGACCTCAACGCCGTTCTCCTTGAGGTAGTCGGTCACCTTGTGTGCGACCATTGTCGACGTCACCATGCCGTTGCCACACGCAAACAAGATCTTCTTCATCTGGCTATCCTTTCTTCCCCCGCGACCCGTGCCGCGGTTTTAAACAACCTACGCAAGTTGACTACTCTGCGAATCGAGGAGCGAGAAGCTCGTAAGCCTCATGGGCATTGCTTTCGGCAAGCTTCTTGGCAAACTCCTGGTCCTGGATAACGCCGATGATCTTCTGAATCATCTCGAGGTGGGAGTGAGCCTCGTTAAGTGCAAGCATGAAAACGAGCCTCACGGGCGTCGTGGCGTCGGGGTCATCCATGCGTCGCCAATCCACTGGCTTGCGAAGAATGCCAACGCAGACCGCGGCCTCATTAGCGTTCTCGGCGTCGCAGTGAGGTATGGCCACGTTAATCTCGCCGACCTCGAGCGCCGTGGGATAGTTCTTCTCGCGCTCAGCCAAGGCACCCATATAGCTTTCCTTAACGCTACCAAGCTCATAAAGGTGGTTTGCCAGTACGCCCTCGACCTGGGCCGTGCTCTCGGGATTCTCAAGATCCAGAACGAGCGACTCGTTGAACTTAACTCCCGCCATCGCTACCACCTCACGCGCTTCTCGAACTCAGTAATCTGGTCCGCCAGGGCCGACGAGTTCATCTCTCTGATGTCCTGCTTGTCGAAAATGCCGGAGCCAATTCCGGCGTAAGAGCAGCTGGCATCGAAGAACTCCTGGACGTTGCCGCCGTTAACGCCGCCAACAGCCATGAGAGGCAAGTAATCCAGAGGAGCTTGCACGTCGCTAAAGTACTTGGGGCCCAGGATGCCCGCGGGGAACACCTTCACGATGTCGGCGCCCTTGTCGAACATCTCAACGATTTCGGAGGGACTAAACGCCGCGGGGACCGTTACCACACCGGCGTCCTTCGCAATCTCAAAGATCCGGTCCGAGAAGTTGATAGGCGACAACATGAAGTGCGCGCCCGCCTTAACGGCGGCAACCGCGCGCTCTTCCGTCGTGACCGTGCCGGCGCCAATCTTTACCTCGGAGCCAAACTCCTCGTTAAGCCTCTCGATAATGCCGGCAGCGCCTGGAGTGTTAAACGCAACCTCAACGGCATTGAGCTTCGTGCCAACGAGCTGCTCGACCACGCAGCGGCATTGCTCGTACGTATAGCCTCGAAGAATCACCGTCACCTTGGGAAAATCAGCATTCTTGTCAAACATCCAGCTCTTCTCCTCTCCCCCGTTAGAACCGAAGTCATGGCCTGAAGTCGTTAAAGTGCTTGTCTTTACTAATGCATAATTCACTAAAGCTCTGAATTACGGGTTCATATTTTCTTCGCTCTTGGAGAAACAGTAAAGTTCAAATCCGTAAACGGCAATTTTCCAGTCTAAAAATGCGAAATACCTGCGTTTTATTGAAATGATAAAGCACCGTTTACCGAATACTAAATTTGATTTCTTTGAGGCGCCCCCCCGACCGCGTAATTCATTCATTACGAATTGCATATTTTCATTTTCTCTTTGCATATCTAAGCATTTATATGTTAAGTCTCTACACACTTACTCCATATTTCATGCCTAATGAGCAAGAGCAGGGGCATGCGCCTTGAGAGGCGATACTATGGGCCCAGCCGCGCAATCAGGAATTTCCTCGTCCGCGGTGTCTACCAAGCAGCCCCATCTATCGGGAAAGGGGATTCCCCATGCAGCGAGCAATTGACAAATTGGAGCCCTTCCAGAGGACCATCTCTAAGGCTCACCTTGCGGCGGCGGGCGTATCCATTGACTCTCTTGAGAATCCGGACAAGCCGCTCATTGCCATTGCCAACAGCTGGAACGAGCTTTGCCCCGGCCACGAGCCCCTGCGCCAGCTTGCCGCCGAGGTCAAGAAGGGAATCCTCGAGGCTGGCGGCGAGCCCATCGAGTTCAATACCATTGGCATGTGCGACGGCGTGGCGCAAGGCCATGCGGGCATGCGCTACTGTCTGCCCCACCGCGACCTCATCACGGACTCGTGCGAGGCCATGATTGTGGGTGAGGGCTGCTTTGACGGCGTGGTCTACATGGGTAGCTGCGACAAGATCATTCCTGGCATGCTTATGGCCGCGGCGCGCATCGACCTGCCTGCCGCCATCGTTACCGCGGGCCCCTGCTATGACGAGATCAAGCCGTCCGAATCCAAGGCCCTACGTGCCCGCTTCCTGGCGGGAGAAGCCACCGAGCGCGAGGTCATCGAGGGGACGCTCCGTTACTACACGGGTCCCGGCATCTGCCCGTTCTTGGGTACGGCCAACACGATGGGGTGCCTCTGCGAGGGCCTGGGCATGATGCTGCCCTATGGCGCCCTGTGGCCCTCCTCGACGAGCCAGCGCAGGTTCTCCGCCAGGCGCACCGGCGCTGCCGTTGTTGACCTCGTACGCAGGAACATCAAGCCAAGCGACATCATGACGCAGGCTGCGCTCGACAATGCCGTGGCCTTGTTGGCCTCAATCGGTGGCTCGCTCAACGCGCTTATTCACCTGCCCGCGCTGGCAGACGAGCTTGGCCTTGAGTGCACGTGGGCCAAGGTCGCTGAGGTGACCTCGCGCACGCCCGTTGTCTGCAACGTGGTGCCCAACGGGGACATCTCGTGCATCAACCTATACAAGGCTGGCGGCATCCCCGCGATTCTCAAGACCATCGAAGCGAGCCTCGATACGAGTGTCATGACGGTAAGCGGCAAGACCATGGCCAGCGAGCTCGCGGGCGACATCCCCGTTGATCGCTCGGTTATCAGGACGCAGGACGATCCGGCGTCGGTTGCCAATGGCATCCAGGTTCTCTACGGCAACCTGGCTCCGGAGGGAGCGCTGGTCAAGACGAGTGCCGTTCCGGCCAGCCAACACGTGTGGAATGGCCCCGCCATGGTGTTCAACTCCGAGGACGAGGCGTTTGCAGCCTATAACGAGCACCGTATTGCCGCTGGCACGGGCGTTGTCGTGCGCTACGAGGGTCCAAAGGGTGGGCCAGGCATGAAGGAGCTCCACCGCGTGACGGAGATCATGAAGGGCATTCCCAGCTCTGCCGTGATCACCGACGGGCGTTTCTCTGGCGCCTCGGGCGGTCTGTCCGTTGGCTACCTGTGCCCCGAGGCGCTCGACGGTGCGCCCATTGCGCTTGTGGAGGATGGCGACATCATCCGCGTTGATCTGAGTCAGAACCTCATTGAGCTTGAGGTGGATGAGGCCGAGCTGGAGCGCAGGCGTGCGGCGTGGAGGCCAGTGATTCACGAGAATGGCGGAAGGCTTCTTGCTCGCTATGCCAAGCAAGTGGGGTCCGCAAAGACGGGTGCCGTCTTGAGATAACCAATCAGCCCTTTGGCCCGCCCTTTTATCATTTCAATCAATAGCGGTGTCGCTTGCGGACGGCATCTGAGAGGCCTGATGCGTCGGGCCTCTTTTTATGCGCATACCCCGCAATGCTGTGCATGCCCCACAATGCGTCATCCTCCACCCATCAGCGCCCATCCTAGCCTCCCAGCGATGCTGAAATGCGATGGGCCACGTCACCAAAAGAGGGGCGCCGCCGCCCCTCAGTCTCACATCATGCACCAGCCGCTACCCCGCATACGCGCTGTCGAGCCGCTGTAGGTCCTTAAACGTGTCAATCTCTACGATGTCCTCCTGACGGCACTCACGCACGTGCACGTCGTAGTGGTCGGCGCAGTACGTCAGGGGCACCTCGTCCCAGTAGCGCTCCTTACCGCCCGGCATGGCAATGGTCTTCTCGATGTCGCCCACCAGCCTGTGACCATCCTCGGGCGTCCAGTACGAGATGCCCACCATCTGCCACACGCCGCCGTCGCCACCCACGCGCACGCGCTCGATGACGCCCTTCTTGTCCACGTCAAAGCACCAGTCGTCAGACCGCTCCATGGGAATGGCCAGGTAGTTGGAGTGGTACTGGTACCGCTGAATCAGCTCCGGGTTCGACAGCAATAGGTCGCTCTCGATCACGTACGCGCCCTGCAACTGGTACCTCGCGGCCATGAGGCTCGAGATATTGTTGGCCTCGTTGTACATCGGGTTCTCGATGAACTTGATGTTGGGGTACTTGTACAGCAGCTGGTCAAACTGCTCGCCATAGTACCCGCGCACAATATAGACATCCTCGATGCCCGCCCGCTGCACCGCGTCGAGCAGGGTGTCGATGATCCTCGTGCCCCTCACGCGCACCAGCGGCTTGGGCGTGTTGAGCGTAATGGGCACGAGCCTGCTGCCAAACCCCGCCGCAATGAACACCGCGCGCTTCACGCGGTACGGCTCGAGCGCCGCCAGGCCCGCCGCCGCAAGCGCCCCGTCGCTCATCCAGCCCTTCTCGGTTGCCGCGGCCACCACCGCGTTTACGCTCCCAACGCTCATCTTGGTCTTCTCGGCCAGCTCGCGCTGCGTCAGCGCATACCCCTCGGCCTGCTCAAGGGCGGTCAGAACGAGAAACTCCTTGTACTCCATGCGGCTCTCCACAGCTCGGGGCTCACTCATAAACGTAGCAACCATTCTACGCGTCAAAGCCACACGCGTCTCTCGCGCTCGCACGAGGCTCTCGCGCCCGCCCGCGCCATCCGCTCGTCCAATTAACGCACCTTAATTGTCGGTTCATCCAATTTACGCACTCCCAGGCCATTTAACACGTAGTTTGGACGATCGAATGATCTCCGTACGTAATTTGGACGAGCGCACGCACTAGTACGCCCATGTTCCAGCTCCGCCAGCTCGCTGCCATAGTATTGAACATGAACACGCCGCACTTTCTCGACTTTTGTCCCACTGCACGCTCATTTCAGCCGCACTTCAGTCATACTGTTGAACATCGTGCGAGACGGGTACCCAACAGCGCCCGCAAATCGCACGCGGCAGATACCCCACGGCGTCCGCCTACCAGCACCACACGCGGCAGGCCCGCGCCCGCCGCCCACACAACTAAAGGCACCACCAACCGGGCGCCCCAGCGCCTGCGCAACCAAGGAAACCAATGATCACAAGAAGACAGTTCGTCTCCGGCCTCGCCGCCGGCGTCGCGGCCTACGGCCTCGCGGCACCCCTCGCCGGGTGCTCCTCGCGCGGGGCAGACAACCAGGTCATCATCTACTCCTCCTGCGAGGGCAACCGCAACGAGAACCTCATGACGGCCATTCGCAGCGAGCTCCCAGACCTCGACGTCCGCCTCAAGTACATGTCCACCGGCAACCTCGCCGCCCGCCTCAAGATGGAGGGTGCCTCCGCCGAGTTCGACATCGCCCTCGGCGTCGAGGCCGGCTACCTGCGCGCCGCCGAAGACTCCCTCGTGCCCCTCGCAGAGCGCTTCGACCTCTCCACCTTCGCGGACGACCTCGTAATCTCCGACAAGATCATGCCCCTCACCCGCGAGTGCGGCTGCTTCGCCCACAACACCCAGGTCCTCGCCCGCGCAGGCATCGCCGCCCCCACAGGCCTCGACGACCTGCTCGATCCGCGCTTCCAGGGCCTCGTCACCATGCCCAACCCCAAGGCATCAAGCACCGGCTACAACTTCTACTACTCGATGGTGAACCTCCTCGGCCTCGACGGGGCGCTGGACTACTTCGACTCCCTGGCCCAAAACGTTTACCAGTTCACCTCCTCGGGCGGCGCCCCCGCAAGCGCCCTCACCCGTGGCGAGGCGGGCCTTGGCCTCTCCCTCGTCTTCGAGCTTGTCAACGAGCGCAACGACGGCGCCCCTACCGAGCTCGACCTCTTTCCCGAGGGCGTGCCCTGGACCATGAACGGCATCGCCGTGGTAAAGGGTCACGAAGACCGCCAGGCCGTCTGGGACGTCATGCAGTGGTTCTATAGCCGCGGCATCCTCCTCGACAAGCAGGCCTTCGTGCCCGACCAGGTCTTCAAGGACCAGCACACCACCATCGAGGGCTACCCCACCAACATCACGTACGCAAACATGGACGGCCTGTTCGACGTCGACCTCAAGGAAAGGCTGCTAGACGCATGGAAGTACTAGACAACGCAACGCCCGCCACGGGCAACGTCCTCGAGGTCCGCGCCCTGCGCAAGGTCTACGGCGGCCGCGAGATCCTGCACGGCATCTCCTTTGACGTGCGCGCCGGCGAGTTCCTCTCAATCCTGGGCCCCTCGGGCTGCGGCAAGACCACCACGCTGCGCCTGCTCATTGGCCTGGAGACCGCAGACGGCGGCACCATCACCGCCGCCGGCAAAGACCTCACCCGCCTCGCGCCCTCGCAGCGTGGCATGGGCATCGTGTTTCAGGACTATGCCCTGTTCGAGAACATGACCGTGCAGGAGAACGTCGAGTACCCGCTCTCCTTCCACGCGGACCTTAAACCCAACAAGGCCAAGATCGCGAGCGATCTGCTCGCCCGCGTGGGCCTCGCAGACCAGGGCGCCAAGCGCGTCTCCCAGCTCTCCGGCGGCCAGCAGCAGCGCGTCTCGATTGCCCGCACGCTCGCCCTGAACCCCGGCGTCATCCTGTTCGACGAGCCCATGAGCGCCCTCGACGTCGAGACCCGCCTCGCCCTGCGCGCGGACCTCAAGCAGATCCAGGCCGAGTTTGGCACCACCATGATCTACATCACCCACGACCAGGAGGAGGCCTTCGCCCTCTCCGACCGCGTCATGGTCATGCACGACGGCGCCATCGAGCAGCTGGGCACGCCCGAGGAGCTGCTCTCCAATCCCGCGAGCGACTACATCCGCACCTTCGTCATCGACAACCTCTCGAGGAAGATCGGCTCCCTCAAGAAGTTCATGCAGTTCGTGCAGTAGGCGGTGCACATGGCAAACTCCAACAAGCCGGTCGCTCGCCTCTCGGGCATGAGCGCCGCACGCATTCTGCTCGCGGTCTTCTTCGCCGTGGCCGTCATCGCCCCCGTGGTGGCGCTGCTGCTTCACCTCGCCTCGCCGGGTGCCCTGGAGGTCTTCTCCACCCCGGCCTTTGCCACGTCGCTGGGCAACTCCGTGGTCTCGTCGCTGCTCGGCACCGCCCTTTCGGTGGCGCTCGCGCTCGCCGCGGCCCTCACGCTCACGCGCACCAACGTGCCCCTCCGCAACGCCTGGGCCATCGTGCTCACTCTGCCCATGCTCATTCCGTCAATCGCCCACGGCATGGGCCTCGTCTACCTCTTTGGCTCCAACGGCATCGTCACGAACTTCCTGGGCACCAGCTGGAACATTTACGGCCTGCAGGGCATCGTCATGGGCGCGCTGCTCTACTCGTTCCCGCCGGCGTTCCTCATGCTCTACGACGCCCTGCGCTACGAGAACTGCCAGGTCTACGACGCGGCAGATATCATGGGCATCCCCAAGGCCTCCCAGTTTGCGCGTATCACGCTGCCCTACCTGGCCCGCCCGCTCGTCTCGACCGTCTTCGCCACCTTCACGCTCATCATCACCGACTACGGCGTGCCCATCATGGTGGGCGGCAAGTACTCCACGCTTTCGGTGCTCATGTACCAGGAGGTCATCGGCCGCCTCAACTTTGACTCGGGCGTGGCCATTGGCGTGGCGCTCATCCTGCCGGCCATCGTGGCCTTCGTGGTCGACCTTCTCACCAACGCCCAGGGCAACCTCGCCTTTAGCGTGCACCCCAAGCGCGTGGGCAAGAGCGCCGGGCGCGACGTCGCAGGCTGGGTCCTGCTCGTTGCCCTTGCCCTCTTTCTGGTGAGCCCGCTCGCAGCCTTCTCGGTCGTGGCCTTCGTGGTCAAATACCCCATCACCATGACCCCCACGCTCGCCAACATCGACCGTGCCCTCGTCTTTGGCATGGACGAGTACTGGCTCAACTCCATCGTCATCGCCATTACGGTGTCGGTGCTGGGAGCCGCGGTGAGCTGGCTTGCGGCCTACGTCTCGGCCCGCGCGCAGGGCGGGTTCGGACGGGCACTCCACCTCGTGTGCATCACCACGATGGCTATCCCCGGCATCGTCCTGGGCCTCGCCTACATGATGTTCTTCAAGGGCACGCCCCTCTACGGCACCATCGGCATCCTCATCATGGTGAACCTCGTGCACTTCTTCGCGAGCCCCTACCTCATGGCCTACAACGCCCTCAACAAGCTCAACGCAAGCCTCGAGGCCGTGGGCCAGACGCTGGGCATCCCGCGCCGCCGCATGATCCTCGACGTCTTCGTCCCGCAGACCTTGGGCACCATCATCGAGATGGCCTCGTACTTCTTCGTGAACTGCATGGTCACGATTAGCGCCGTGGCGTTCCTGGCAAACGTCTCGCACATGCCGCTGGCCCTGCTCATCTCGGACTTCGACACGCAGATGCTCGTCGAGTGCGCGGCGCTCGTCTCCATGGTGATCTTCGTGACCAACGTCGCCGCCAAGGTGGTCTTCGCCGCCGTCAAGCGCACGCTCGCCAAGTAGCTTTGGCCGAGAAGGGCGGCGACCATCGCAGACCGTCGCCCTTCTCGCGCTCGCCGCGCCGGCCACCTCCATCCGCTCATCCAAAATACGCATCCATCGGCCTTCTAGCACGTATTTTGGACGAGCGAACAAACATGCTGCGCTTATACTCATAAGGCACGATGCTGACACGCCGCCAGCCCTCGGGCTGGCGGCTTTTTCATGAAGAAAGGCCCCGCATGAGTTCTCGCGCCTCCCGCCTTGCCCCCGCCCCGCGAGCTGCCGTCTGCCACGCTACGGCCGCACGCGCCCCGCACCTCACGCACGCTCCGCGCCTCGCACTCGCCGCGCTCGACGTGTTGTTCCTCGCCGCCACGGCCACCTGCCTGTGGGGCGCCCTCGCGCGCCCGGCGCTCGCCTACGTCGACCCCTCGGTCATGACCTACACCATCCAGGCGCTCGCCGGCGTGGCCGTGGCCCTCTCGGCGGTCCTGGGCGTCGTGTGGCGCCGCGCCCGCCGCTGGCTACTGCGCGCCATGCACGTCGACGAGAACGCCGGCAAGGCCGTCGAGCCCACCGTCCACGCCCTCGACGCTGCCGAGACAAGCGCTGACGCTCGCGCTGCCTCCCTCGCCTCCGCAGACGACGCCGCCCGCGACCTCATGCGCCCCCGCAAGCCCTTTGCGCCCACGCTTCGCTGGCGCACGCGCCTCGTCCTCGCCTTCGTCTGCGCCCTCGTCCTTTCCCTCTGTGTCTTCTTCGTGGCGCCGCTCGAGGTCGTCATCCCGGGCTGCTCGTCGCTCTCGTTCTCGCTCGCCAACGTATGGCTGCCGCTCGTGGTGCTCGCGCTCCTCGCCGCCGCGGCTATCGCCCTTGCCGCGAGTGCAACCTGCGGCCGCGCGTTCGACGTTGTGCTCGCCGTCATCGCCGCCGTCTGCGTGTGCACCCTGTTGCAGGAGGTTCTGCTCAACCGTAACCTGCCTTCCGCCGATGGCTCCCTCATCGACTGGTCCATCTACGACAAGTGCATGCTCGTCTCCACTGTCGTCTGGCTCGTGGTTATCGCTGCATTCGTTGCCTTTGCCCTCATCCGCCCGCTGTGGAGCCGCGTTGCCGCCGTGGCCGCTTGCCTCGTCATCTGCCTCGCACAGGGCGTGGGCCTCGGTGCCCTTGCCGGCCGCTACGCCGAGGCCCTGAGCCGCCCCACCGTCACCGAGGAGGGCCTCACGAGCGTCTCATCCAAGAGCAACGTCATCGTCTTCGTCCTCGACATGTTCGACACCAAGGACATGGACGACGTCATGGCCGCCTACCCCGACGCCGCGGACGAGCTGGACGGCTTCACCTGGTACCACAACTCCGTGGGCTCGATGATCCCCACGCGCTACGGCATCCCCTTCATCGTGACGGGCCACGACTTCGACCCCTCGAGCAGCACCTTTGACACGCAGCAGCTCGAGAGCTGGTTCAGCGACCGCAATCTGCTCAACGTGGCCAACGACCAAGGCTACTCGGTGGGCGTTTACTCGGACTCCGTGACCTATGGCCTGAATGCCCTCGAGGGCAAGACCATAAACGTCCACACCGTGGAACCCTTCTTCGCAGACTTCTTCGCCTGCGCCAAGGCACTGGGCGGCTGCGGCCTCTACCGCGACCTCCCCTACCCGCTCAAGCCCATCTTCTGGTTCACCACAGACCAGCTGAACGACGCCGTGGTTCCCACCGACGCCCGCACGCCCGAGAACACCCCCTACGTCCTCGACGACGCCGAGCTCCACCGCGAGTTCTCCCAGCCCGTCATCAAGGCCGACGACACGGCCGAGGCCGGCGCCTACCGCATCATCCACTGCCAGGGCTCGCACTGGCCCTACATCATGGACCAGAACGGCAACACGGTGCAGGTAGACCAGTCAGACCACGCCTCGCTCGTGAACCAGGCGCGTGGCTCGCTCAGCATCGTCGAGGAGTACATCCGCCAGCTCAAGGACCTGGGCGTCTACGACCAGTCGACCATCGTCATCACGGCCGACCACGGCGTCTGGCCCTGGAACCACGCGCGTCTCAACAAGACCACCTCGCCCATCCTGCTCGTGAAGCCCGCCGGCGCAGACGCCAGCACGCCCATGCAGATAAGCGAGGTGCCCACCGGCCACGTTGACCTGCCGGCCACCCTCGAGTGGGCCGCGGGCGCCTGGAGCGGCTCTGCGACAGACGCCACGGGCTCCTCCACCGTCATGGCAGACGGCAAGCCCGTCTTCGAGGTCACGGACGGGGATCGCCCGCGCCTCTTCTACTGGAACGATCACGACGGCAAGGTCGACTGGCACCTGGTCGAGTACGAGGTCGACGGCAAGGCCAACGAATTCTCCAGCTGGCATGAGACGGGCCGCGTGTGGGACGTCGATATGGAAGGCTACAATCAAAAGTAGTTCGCGAGGGCCGGCCAGCACCGGCCCTCTTGCTGAGAAGATTTGGAGCACCCATGCGCAAGCCGCCCGTCATCTGCATCGTCATCCCCTGCTACAACGAGCAGGAGGTCCTGCCCGTGACGAGCGGGCTGTTCACCGCCGAGCTCGACGAGCTGGTGGGCAGCGGCAGGGCCGACCCCGCGAGCCACGTGCTGCTCGTGAACGACGGCTCAAGGGACAGGACCTGGGAGATCATCGAGGGCCTGTCCGAGCAGGACCCGCGCTTCCGCGGCATGTCGCTCTCGCGCAACCGCGGCCACCAGAACGCCCTCCTCGCCGGCCTCATGGAGTGCCGGCACAGCTGCGACTGCGCCATCTCAATCGACTGCGATGGCCAGGACGACATCTCTGCCATGGGGGAGATGGTCGACGCCTACCTCGACGGCTGCGACGTGGTCTACGGCGTGCGCTCCTCCCGCGAGACCGACACGGCCTTCAAGCGCGCCACCGCCCAGGGCTTCTACCGCCTGCTGGGGTCCATGGGCGTGGAGTGCGTCTACAACCACGCCGACTACCGCCTCATGGCGAAGGACGCCTTGGAGGCGCTCTCGCGGTTCGGCGAGGTCAACCTGTTCCTGCGCGGCATGGTGCCGCTCGTGGGCTTCAAGAGCACGTCCGTCTACTACGAGCGCCACGAGCGCATGGCGGGCCAGTCCCACTACCCGCTCTCCAAGATGGTGGCGCTCGCCGTCGACGGCATCACGAGCCTGTCGGTGAGGCCCATCCGCCTCATCGCCTGGACGGGGCTGGTCGTCGCCCTGGCCAGCCTCGTTGCCATCGTGTGGGTTCTCGTGCGCCACGCCATGGGCGCCACGGTCACGGGCTGGGCCTCCACCACCGCGGCGGTGTGCTTCATGGGGGGCGTGCAGATGCTCTCCCTGGGCGTGATCGGCGAGTACGTGGGCAAGGTCTACATGGAGACCAAGCGCCGCCCCCGCTGGATCATCTCCAAGCGCACCTGGGAAAGCCGCGACGACAACTAGAGCTTCCGCCCTTATAGATCCAGCTCGATGCCAACTAACAGAAATGGCCGCCTCATTTATAAACCAATGGGTCTAAAAATGAGGCGGCCTCTTTCTGGCACCAGCTTATAGCGAACATCTCTACTCGACGTCTCCGCCGTCGAGCCACTTCTTCCGCGAGAAGAAGTTCCAGACCAGGACGATAACCGTGGCGACAAGCTTGGTAATCGTGACCGTCAACGCGGAATCGCCCAGCGCAGCCACGCCGGCCAGCATGATGAGCTCATTGATGACAAGGCCGATAACAGACAGGATGATGAAGATGAAAAACTCGCGAGAGCGGCTAAGGTCATCGCGGTGAGTGAACACAAAGCGCATGGATGCCACGTAGTTGAACACCACGGAGACACAGAACGAGATGCCGGCAGACAGCACCGCGTCAACGCCAAAGCCCTGCGAGAGGAGCATCAGCACGCCGTAATCGATAAAGAAGGCGACGATGCCCACCACACCAAACTTCATGAACTGCTCGATAAGATTGCGCACTTGAACGCTCCTGTAGTGCCTCGGGGATGACAAACGATCATAGATTAGCCTAATTAAATAGACGTCGCCCGGGGGGCCGGCTCGACCCCC